>JAJRTB010000184.1 GCA_024278495.1 Deltaproteobacteria bacterium | reverse complement strand
TTTGTCAACGGCACCTTTACCAGCGAGGGCGGCACCCATTTGTCCGCCTTCCGCGAGGGCATCCTGAAAGGGGTCAACGAGTTCAGCGGCAAGAAGTTCACCGGCAAGGACGTGCGGGACGGTATCGTCGGCACCCTGGCCGTTAAGGTTCAGGAACCTGTCTTTGAATCCCAGACCAAGAATAAACTGGGCAACACCGAGATCCGCTCCTGGATAGTCAACACGGTGCGCGAGGTTGTCTCTGATCATCTCTACAAGTATCCGGACAAGGCCGAGCTGCTGCTCGACAAGGTACAGCGCAATGAGCGGGTCCGTCGCGAACTGCAGTCGGTCCGTCGCGAAGCCAAGGCCAAGGCCAGGAAGGTGGCCCTGAAAATCCCTCAGCTCAAGGACTGCAAGTACCATCCGTCCCGGGGCAAACCTTCCAGAGAGGGCAGGGGAAACATGATTTTCATAACAGAAGGGCAGTCGGCCGCCGGCTCCATTGTCAGCTCCCGCGACCCCATGACCCAGGCTGTTTTTTCCCTCAAGGGCAAACCCATGAACGTCTATGGCCAGCGCCTTGATCTGCTGTACAGAAACGACGAGATGTACAGCCTGATGCGGGCCCTGGATATCGAGGAATCAGTCGGCTCCCTCAGGTTCGACAAGATCATCCTGGCCACTGACGCCGACGTGGACGGGCTCCACATCCGCAATCTCCTGCTCACCTTTTTTCTCCACTACTTTGAGCCCGTGGTCAAGCTTGGCTATATTTACATTCTCGAAACACCCATTTTCAGGGTCCGCAACACCAGTGAGACCATCTACTGTTATTCGGACCGGGAGCGGGCCGCGGCTGAAAAGAAACTCAAGGGCAGGGGGAAGAAGCAAAAACGGGTCGAGGTTACCAGGTTCAAGGGACTTGGCGAGATTTCTCCCCGGGAGTTCAAACAGTTTATCGGACCGGACATGCGGCTGCAGCAGGTCAGGATCGATACCCTGCGCGAGATTTCAAAGGTTTTGAAATTCTACATGGGGAAAAACACCCCGGACCGGCGTCGATATATTATGGAGCATCTTGATCTGAGGCCGGCATGAGCGTTGAAACCGGCGAAATAAAGGGACTTCCCGAGTCAGGGAAACTCCAGCGTCTCTTTGAAACGAACTTTCTGGATTACACCGCCTATGTTATCCGGGAACGGGCCATACCTGATATCGATGACGGCCTGAAGCCCGTTCAGCGGCGCATCCTCCAGACCCTCCGCAACATGGACGACGGCCGTTTTCACAAGGTTGCCAACGTGGTCGGCGAGACCATGAAGCTGCACCCGCACGGGGACCAGTCCATTTTCGCGGCCCTGGTCAATCTGGCCAACAAGGAGTATCTGATTGAACGCCAGGGCAACTTCGGCAACATCTTTACCGGTGACCAGGCGTCCGCGGCCCGATATATCGAGTGCAGGCTGACGCCCCTGGCCAGGGAAACCCTTTTCAATCCGGACCTGACCGAATTTGTTGACTCCTACGACGGCCGCATGCAGGAACCCGTGACCCTGCCGGCCAAGCTGCCCATGCTGCTTCTGCTCGGCGCCGAGGGCATTGCGGTGGGCATGGCCACCAAGATCATGCCGCATAACTTCCAGGAGCTCCTCAAGGCTCAGATCGCTTATCTCCGTCAAGAGGATTTTGTTCTCTATCCGGACTTTCCCGGAGGAGGGATCATTGACGTATCCGACTATGACGGAGGCAACGGTAAGATTCGGTGCCGGGCCCTGCTGGAAAACCCGGACGAGAAAACGATCAAGATACGTGAGCTTCCTGCAACCATGACCACCCAGGCCATTATCGACTCCATCGAAAAGGCGGCCAAGCGCGGCAAGCTGAAAATCGCGTCCATCAACGACTATACTGCCGAGGAGGTCGAGGTTGAAATAAAACTGCCCCGCGGGGTCTATGCCGAGGAGACCATTGACGCCCTCTACGCCTTTACCGACTGCGAAGTCAGCGTCTCCCCCAGCCTGACCCTGATCAAGGACAACATGCCCTGCCGGATGCGGGTTGAGGAGGTGCTCAAGCATAACACGGACCGGCTGCTCGCCAACCTGGAAAAGGAACTCCGGATCGAACTTGACCGTCTCCTTGAAAAGATGCACGCCCGCAAGCTGGAGCTGATTTTTATCGAGGAGCGTCTTTACAAGAAGATCGAGGAGGTCACAAACTACGCGGAGATCCTCAAGACCGTTAAGGATTCACTTGTTCCCTTTCGCAACGAACTGGTTCGGGACGTGACCGGGGAGGACGTGGAGCGTCTGCTTGAAATCAGAATCAAGCGTATCTCACGTTTCGACATCAATCGGCAGCGCAAGGAGATCAGGACCATTGAAACGGCCATCAGGAAAGTGCGCAAGAGTCTGAAGGATATGGTCGGCTTCACCATTTCCTATATCGAGGGCCTGCTGGAGAAGTACGCTGAGAGATATCCGCGGCGCAGCCGGATGGAACAGTTTGATCAGGTCGATGCGCGGGCCGCGGCCCTGTCCAACCTGCAGGTCGGCTATCACCGGGAAAGCGGTTTCCTGGGGTCAAAAATCAAGGCCGAAGACAAGAAAAAGGATCTGGAGCTGACCTGTTCGGAACTGGACCGGCTGCTGCTTATCTTCAAGGATGGTCTCTACCGCGTTGTCAACGTGACTGATAAATTTTTCATCGGCAGTGACCTGCTCTGGATGGGGGTGGTCACAGACGACCAGGTCTTCAACATCATCTACCGCAACGGCGCTGAAAATCGCTCCTATGTGAAGCGGTTCAAAACCCCCAGGTTCATTCTCAACCGCGATTACCGTCTCTTTCCCGAGCACAAACGCTCAACAATTCAGTTCCTTGAGCCGGGTGAATCCGGGGTGCGGGCCCGGGCCAGCCTGGTGCCGTCTTCCCGGGCCCGCTACAACAGCCTGGAAATCGAATTTGACGAGTACCTGATCAAATCCCCCGCCGCCAAGGGCAAACGGGTCAGCACCCGGGTGGTGCGCCGGGTCTCCAGCCAGACCGGCAAACCCCGTGAAGCGCAATCCGCCCCTCCGGTCCTGCCCGGCTTTGTCGCCCCTGCAAACAAGGGTGCGCCCGGGGCGTGACAGTGCCGGCTGACAGGAGTGCCTGTGCCAGGTGAGCGCGGGTGTGACCTTGCCGCGTCCCTCCGGGCGTGCCAGACTGTGCCTGCATGTTTCCTTACGCGCAGCTCCTGCCAAACCTGGCTCACTGACCTGATGGCAGGACAAGCCGGAAACCCAGGTTGCCGCCGCGGACGCCCGGCGCTTCCCCGCCCCGGAACGCCGACCGCGCGCTCCTGGCGAAGCTGCCCCAGCCGCCGCCGCGAATCACGCGGTAAGAGCCGGTTGCATCACCGGTGGGGTCAATTACAGGAGCAGATGAATAATCGCTGCCGTCCCACCAGTCACGACACCATTCAAAGACATTGCCGTGCATGTCATAGAGACCCCAGTAATTGGCCTGTTTGACTGCCACCGGCTTGGTGCCGGATTCGTACGC
>JAJRTB010000183.1 GCA_024278495.1 Deltaproteobacteria bacterium | reverse complement strand
GGCGACTCAGTGTTTGGGACCTTCAGCCCCGCAGCCCATGCCGGGCAAAGCCTGTCCTTCGAGATCACGCCGCATCTGCATATCCATAAGAACACGCTCCTGCTTCTTGTTGATCCCCAGGGCCTCGCGCTTGGCATCAATAGCCTCGATCATATGACGTGCCAGCTTGATGGGATCTTCCTCGACCGCCCAGGCAGCACCGTAGAGCTCTTTCAGGCCGTCCATCAGAAACTCGTTGAACTTTTTGGCGCCGCTTGTGGGAAGGTTCTGGAAGACGACATGAGCGCCGGAGCTGACAAAGTACTGGCCAATGGCAACGGCCTTTTCAGACATATACAGAGGCGCTGTACCGCAGGCGGGCAGCTCGGATATATCTTCACCCAGGCCCCCCTCGTTGACCATTTCGGTCAGGGCAATCAGAAGTCTACTGTTGTCAACACAGGATCCGACGTGCAGAACGGGCGGAATACCCACGGTTTCACAGACCTCGGCCAGGCCGGCACCAGCATACTCGGCAGCAGCTTCCGGCCGCATCAGGCCCCGGCGACCGAGGGCCGATGCGGCGCATCCGGTGGCAAGAACCAGAACATTGTTCCTGATCAGCTCAGTGGCGATCTTGAAATGGACATCATCCGCATATTTATAATGCTCACAGCCGACAAGAGCGCCAACACCCCTGATGCGGCCGTTGATGATATTGTCGTTTAAAGGACGGTACGAGCCGCGGAACCGGCCACCAAGCATGTAGTTGATTGTTTCATGGCTGAACCCGACAACCACGTCGAATTTCTGTTCCTTGGGAATATAATGAACGCCGCGTTTCCTGAAGTTGCCGATGGCCTGCTTCAGGATCTCCTTGGCGGAGTTCAAGGCGTCATGCTCGTCAAACTGAATATGGACCGAATCAGGCATCTTGGCCCTGTAGTTTGTCGTGATAATGTCGGTATGCATTTCCTTGACCACCTGGGCCACGGACTGCATGACGCACTGGACATCCACGACCATGGCCTCGACCGCGCCGGTGGCCAGAACCATCTCCTGCTGAATAAAGGAACCGGCAACCGGGATGCCGCGGCGCATGAGGATCTCGTTGCCGGTACAGCAGACCCCTGCCAGATTGATTCCCCTGGCGCCGGCCTTTTTGGCAAGCTCCAGCATGTCCTCCTGTTCAGCGGCAAGGCAGAGTGACTCGGCAAGGAGCGGTTCGTGACCGTGGACGGTCACATTTACGTGGTCCTCCTTGAGACACCCGAGATCGACAATGGCACGCTTGGGCACCGGCGTGCCGAACATGATGTCGGTCAGCTCGGTGGACAGCATGGAAGCCCCCCAGCCGTCGGCCAGAGCGCAACGTGCCGCCTGGAGCATTATATTATGATACTCCTGGTCAACCCCCATGTGGGTACGATGCATCATCTCGACCACCTCGCGGTCAATTCCGCGGGGCTCAACACCGAGTTTCTTCCAGATTTCCTGCTGCTTTTTCGGAGCCCGCTTGAGCATGGTCAGGGTGCCTTCCTGCTGGCCGAACTCGGCCAACGCCTTCTCGCCCAGTTCAACGGCGATTTCATTCTTATCCCTGCCCTCAGTCTCAATGTCAAAGAGTGCCGCCATCTTGTGCAGCTTGTCCACATCCCTGATTTCGTGCGGGGTCTCGCCCTTGGCAGTTGCAATAAAGCCGCGAACCATCTCGCGGGCATGATCGGTGTGAGAGGCGGTCCCGGCGGCAACGATGCGGGCGAAGTTACGGGCCACGACTGTATCGGCGGTGGCGCCGCAGACGCCAAGCATCTGATCGACACCGTCAATAATCTGACAGGGGCCCATATTACAGATCCGACAGCAGGTCCCGCCGGAACCGAACAGACATGCGGACATACCGCGGTCCTCGAGACGGTCATAGGCGGTTCTGACCTGTTTTGCCAGATCCTGATTCAGCAGATCAATTGTTGATGCGCCGGTTATTTCATTACACTTGTCGCATCCGGATGACTTGGCCATAATATTACTCTCCTAAGGTGTTGACAGAGACTGAGACCGGCCCGGCTTGCGGCGAGCCGGTCTCGTGTATCCATACAGAGGGTCTGTCCTAGGCCAGGCCGGCGTGCTGCCGGGCTGCCTGGACCGTGTTTTTCATAAGCATGGTAATGGTCATCGGGCCTACGCCACCCGGCACAGGGGTAATGGCGGCGGCCTTTTCCTTGACCGACTCGAAATCCACATCACCGGCCAGGATAGCCTTGCCGCTTTCAGTTTTACCGATACGGTTGACACCGACATCGATCACCACCACGCCCTCCTTGACCTGGTCCGCCTTGATCATGTTGGGGACTCCTGCAGCAACGATCAATATATCGGCACGTCTGGTGTGAAAGTCCATGTCCCTGGTCCGGGTGTGGCACAGAGTGACCGTGGCATTGCCACCCTCGCGTTTTTGCAGCATCAGATTGGCGACCGGCTTGCCGACTATATTGGACCGTCCGACCACAACGACTTCTGCTCCGCTGGTTTCCGTGCCTGAGCGCTGAATCAGCTCCAGAACGCCATGGGGAGTACAGGGAAGAAAACATTGCTCGCCAACCATCATCTTACCGACGTTGACCGGATGAAAGCCGTCCACATCCTTGTCCGGATCAATGGCAAAGAGAACCTTGCCCTCATCTATATGCCCGGGCAGGGGCAACTGAACCAGAATACCGTGAATCTTGGGATCCTTATTGTACTTTTCAACTAAATCAAGAAGCTCTTTCTCAGTGGTCTCGGCCGGCAGGGTCACCTGTTCCGAATGAATGCCAAGGGCATGGGCAGTCTTGTTTTTCGCTGCCACATAGGACTGGGAAGCCGGATCCTCACCGACCAGAATTGTCACAAGGCCGGGAACAACGTTATGTTTTTCGGCCAGTTCCTCCACTTCCTTTTTCAACTCTTCACGAATGGCCTTGGCGGTCTCGGTGCCGCTGATAATCTTCGCCCCCATCATATCTCCTTTAACGTGCTGAATTTTACGGGTAATTGAGCCGGCCGGCAGGTATGATCTATAACCGGCGTCGAGCTGAGTCCACAGGCATTTCTTGACATTAATGACGTCAACGAAACAAATAATATATAAAAAAAATAAAAAAAATTCAAGCACAAAACGTCACTCATGTTCTTCCTGTTCGACTCGTAACCTGCTGATGTCACATATAATAAAGAAGCATGAGCAATCTGAAGACAAAAAATAACGAAAAGGAAAGTGACCCCACGCAATGTTCGCCTGTTCCGATCACAGCAGCGGGCAGGCCTGTTCGGCATTTTTTCCGGACATGTTCCGCTTCCGCACGCATATTGCACGAAGCTGAATCCGTGAGCGTTCAGCCGTGGTGCAGATGAACGTGATCAGACCACGGGGCTATAGTGACCTGTTCCCTGACCACTTACAAATTATGGGCAGGTACAATCGCAGAGTTACAAAGCCAGTGACGAGTTACGTCTGATCGCTTTCAGATGTGCCGCGGGCGGGCGCTCTGACAGGCGGAGCCGGGTGAGAACCCGTCTGGTTGAATGGGTGAACAAATATTTCACTTTTTTAATGCGTCAGTTGCCAACGCCACAAATTTTCGTCACGGATTCAGGACGAAGAAAACGTTGGGAATATGGCTGGAAACCTCCAGATTTGCGGCCGATTTTTGTGCTCGACGATTTTTTGACTGCCCGGCCCCTTGACAGATGTATTGCGGGCCTGTCATCATTGACGTTCTTCGCAGAACGCAGCGAACCAGGCAAAAAAATGGATATACAATGGGATTTCTGGAAGGCCTGCTCTGGCTGACGCTTAATATATATCATGAGGCGCGCAGTGAACCTGTTATCGGACAGTTGGCTGTGGCCCATGTAACCCTGAACAGGGCCGCACAGAACAAACAGAGCCTGGAAGAGGTTGTCCGGGCGCCCTACCAGTTCAGCTGGATTCAGCAGAAAGACAGTTACCTGCCCCTGGAAGCCGAGGCGTTCCTCAAATCCATGCGGTCAGCCATGTACGCTCTCTGCACGGAAGATTTCACCCGGGGAGCGACCTACTATCACCACACAAGTGTTCAACCTTACTGGACCGGAGAAAAAGTCTTTGTCGCCCGGTACGGCTCCCATTTATTTTATCGGGACAGGTAACAGCGGCCTGTTTGCCTCTCAGGATGACGCGCACCCCGGGTAGTGTCACGGGCCCAGGCGGTTGGGAATCTCAAGAACCGCCCTTCCCTCCTCTGCCCGGCCGTGCTTTATGCATCCTGTCCCGTAAATCCGGCATTTCCGCTTGAGTTCGGCAAGGGCGGCCGCGTATCGACGGCCGGCGATAGCGCCTGACTCAAGCAGCCGAACCAGCGCCCTGATCCGGTACCTGTCCATGCCCTGGCGGTACCGTACTGAAAGCTGGTCCGGCCGGCCTCCGTTTTTCCGGGTTAACGGTTTCGGCACCAGGAGGAACTGTTCATGGGGACTTATCCGCAGCCAGAATTCATAATCCTCGCAACATGGGAGCGTTTCGTCAAACAGTCCGTACCGGTCAAAGATCCCGCGCCGAACCATGACTGTGGACATGCCCACCACGCACATCCTGAGACTCTGAAAGAAAACATCTCCATGGGGAGGCTGGTGTTTTTTCTTCTGGCTCAGGAGTTCGCCCCGTCGATACCATATTTCCCGGGTGTGAGAAATATTAAAGGGCGCACGCTTCATCAGATCATACTGAAGGGCCAGTTTTCCCGGCATGAACCGGTCATCGGAGTCAAGAAAACAGATCGTGTCAAACCTGGCGGCCTGAATGCCGGTATTCCTGGCCGCCGCCGCGCCGCCGTTTTCGCGGCGGAGATAACGCACCCTCCCGTCTGCCCCCCGGACAATGCGGTTGACAAGATCGCGGCTTGCGTCAGTTGAACCGTCATCGACAACAATGACCTCAAAGGACGCAAAGTTCTGGCGCAAAACGGACCAAACCGCCTCTTCGATAAATTCAGCTCTGTTATATGTCGGAATGATGACCGATATCACTGGAGATGTTTCCTCACCAATTTTTTGGCGAAAGCACAAACCAACCCTGTATGTCACGGTTTTCAAGGTTTATGGTGGCAGAATTCGAACATTTTGCTATATATAGCAAATTACACCTGAACCTGTGACGGAAGAGATTTTAACATTCCTGCAGCGTGACGACAACAGGACCGTACGCGGGAGCAGATCCCCGACACAGAAACGGTTCACCCGATGCGACCCTGCGGGGCCTCACTGACCCGGGTTATATAAAAACAGCAATCCGGCATCGGCACATAAACGCGCGTCCGCCCGGTCTGACCCGGCCACATGCAATCGCGTAAACCTCTTCGTATCAGGGCAGGAAACCTTAGCTGCCGGACATGACCCCGGTATCGAATATGTATACAGACATCCTTATCAACGCAGCGCCTTTTGAAAACCGGATAGCACTGGTCGACAGCGGCAATCTGCTTGAATTTTACCTGGAACGACCGGCAGAGCAGGACCTGGTCGGCAACATCTACTGTGGCC
>JAJRTB010000182.1 GCA_024278495.1 Deltaproteobacteria bacterium | reverse complement strand
GCTCCGCCAGCCGGGCCACAAAAATTCCCATGCAGGTGACCGCCTGCCAGCGCAGCCGCTCCTCGGCCCGGCAGATCCCGGAAAACAAGGCATTGACCACGTCCTTGACCGGAAATGCCTCAAGCTCCCGACACGGTTCGGCCCCGGGCCGGTCGGATTCAGCCAGGATCGCCAGGACCTCTTTTTTTATCGTTCTGCTCCCCATAATACGCGGCGGAAAACCCGGCTTACTCTCCTTTCTGCGGCAAGGTGAAAACCCGCTTGCCCATTTCCGCATCAAGCATAAACAGGCCGGAGGTATCATCCCTGATGAGTTTCAGCTTATCCACTATCTCCCCGACACTGGCCTCTTCCTCGACCTGCTCGGCCACGAACCACTGGAGGAAATTCAGGGTTGCGTGATCCCGCTCCTTCATGGCCAGGTCCACCAGGTCATTGATCAGACCGGTGACCATCTGCTCATGTTTCAGGATATGCTTGAAGGCCGCCAGCGGACTTTTCCAGCTCGAATCCGGCTTCTTGATGGCATCCAGGACAACCCGGCCGCCCCGCTCGCCGACAAAATCATACATCTTCATGGCATGAAACAGTTCCTCCTGGACCTGGCCCCGCATCCAGGCGGCAAAACCGGTGAGGCTGACCGACTGAAAATAGGACTCCATGGACAGATACAGGTAGGCGGAATACATCTCCGCGTTGATCTGTTCATTCATGGCCTTGAGCATCTTTCCCTGTAGCATTTGTTTACTCCTTTCTTGTGATGAGTTGAGTTGAATCGACGGTCTCCCTGTACCATAAGACACAGCCCCGACAAGATCCAGCATTGCCCGTAAAAAATACGCGCGGTGACCGTGCGGACATGCTCCCTACGATTTCTGCCGCTGCTTTTGATAATATGTGTCCAGAGCCTTTTTATACCGTTCATTCAGCGGTTTGATTCGGTCATAGGGAACCGGCCCTGTCTTTTCCCACTCCTGCCTGATCCGCTTAACCTCGCCGGCAAGGCCTTTTTTCTCACGACGCCGCCCGGCCAGCATAAAATTGTCCTGCATGGCCAGCTTCAGCTCCTCGGCAAGGGACAACGCCTTCTCACCCGCCCCGGATGCCCCCTGGTACGAAATACCCAGCATGTTTTCCAACCGCAGGCAGAGACGTTCTTTCTTCCGCTGATTGGCCAGTTGCCTGGCCCTGAGATCGCTGAAAAACCGGCGGCGATTTTCAAAAAAGGCGTCGCACAGGGCTTTGAAACGATCGTTTAGCTCTCTGTTGACTCCACGCGGCGCCGGCCCGATATCAAACCACTGCTTCTGCAGGTCCTGCAGCCGACCCGCGACTTCCCTGTCCGCACCGGTTCCCGTACCGGCCAGTTCCACGGCCCGGGCCAGCAGTTCTTCCTTTTGCTCCTGATTGGCGCGACGCTGCCGCTCTTGCAGCTCAAGCTGCTGCCGGCGGAAGGCAAAAAACCTGTCAATCGGCTCGCGGAAACGGAGCCTGAGCGCGTCACTCCTGTCTCGGGGCACCGGGCCGATTTCCCGCCACTGTTTCTGCAACTCCGTCAAGCGGTTGATAATCTCTTGCCAGTTCCCCTCGGGGAGAGGGTCAGCAACAAGTTTTTCAACCGCCAGGCAAAGCTCTTCCTTTTGGGCAAGATTTTCGCGCAAGCCAGCTTCCAGCCAGTTAAAAAAAATGTCACAGGCATTCCTGAAACGCTTCCAGACAGCCTCTTTACTGTCCCGCGGCACCGGGCCGATTTTCTTCCATTGTGCCTGCAGCCGCTTGAACTCTTTTGCATACCCGTTCTTCGGCTCAGCAGCCATCTGCTCGGCCTGTTCGCAGAGTTTTTCCTTTTCAGCCAGATTCCGACACCACTCAGCATCCCTGCTCTGATAAAATTCCTGGCGCCGCGCGAAAAAATGATCACAGGACGCGCGAAACGTCCTGTACAACTTCTGCTCTTCCCGCCGGGAACCGTGCGGGAGCGTCTTCCACTCTTCCTGGAACCCCTTGATGATACGCGCTGTTTTCTTCCAGTCACTCGAGTCGGCCAGTTCAGCCGTCAGGGCGCAAATCTCCCGGCGCCGTTTTGTGGCAGCAGCCCGTTTTTCCCTGAGTTCTTCGAGAAACGGCGCGGCCCGTTCAAAATTACGCCTGCATGCCCCATGGAACCTGTCCCAGAGTTCCTGTGATTTTTTACGCGGCACAGGCCCGATTTTTTTCCACTCGGCCTGGGCCTCCTGTACCCCCCTGACCACGGTCTCCAGATCTTCCTCCCGGTCAAACGCGACGACTCTCTCGACCAACTCTTCCTTCAGCCGCAGGTTCGCCCAGAGCTGCCAGTCCTTTTCCCGGCGCAGGGCCTGCCGTTTGTCGGCCAGCCGGTCCACCAGTTCATGAAAGCGCTGCTCCGCTTCAGTTGCTTCAGGATTGTCGATTTCAGCAAGCTGCCGCCACTCCTGCCGCAATACGCGCAACTGATGGTCAAGCCGACCATATTCACCGCAGCCCATCAGCTCCTCGAGCGTCGCGCATATCTCCCGGCGCCGGGCCAGGTTCCGGTCGAGAATCTCCTGCCTTGCCTGCTCCATTGCAACACGGGTCATGCGGATCTGCTTTTCCAGGGCTGCCTTGTTAAAAAACTTTAACTCGAGCGGCCCCATCCTTTTCTCCGCCTCGGCCAGGCGTGCTCCCGCTTTACTCAGGTTCGGAGTCGTCATGTGCCGCCGGGCCGCGTCAATGAGCTTTTCCACACCCTGGACAAGCGCCCTTTCCCTGTTAATCACTTCCCGATTGCTTTCAAATATACGACAAGCCGTCGCGAAACGTTTACGCAAAGCCTCGTCGGCCACCTGGGCCCCGACGGGACTGTTAACCAATGCTTCCCAGTCCCTGACCGCCTCCTCCCTGTCCCCTTCGGCATCTCCGGCAGTAACGCAGGACAATCGTTCAACCATCCCGCACAAATTCACCAGCCGCTCCAGAGCCTGCGCGCGCCGGGCCGCTGCCTCCTGTTCCCGCCGTCGGCGCTCACGGCGACTTGCCTCATACATCGTGTCAAAATCATTGCAGGCGCGGCTGAAGTCATCGTGCAAAGGATGAGTTTGGGCCGGGTCCAGGTCCATCCACTGTTCTCTGATACGAAGCACCTTTAATGCGGCCGCGGCCATATCGCTCTCTGTCTGCAACCGCCTGACCTCGGCAAGCAAATCGTTCAGTTTTCCGGTTGCGATCTCCCCGGCCCTCTCCTGGTCATGCGGACAATCAAGCTCGGCGACCTTCTCCGCCGCAACCCTTCGGCTCGCCTTACTTGCCGCGCTCCCGGCAAGATCAGCAAGAAGCTCCAGGTCTGTTATTTTTGCCAGGGCCGCGACAGCAGCCTTCCTTCCGCAGTTTTGCCGGACAATATCAGCCAACAGAGTCTGCGACTCAATGCGTTCAACAGCGGCCAGGCGAAGCTCTGGCCGCCCTCCCTCCACCGCAAGCCGGGCCAGCAGATCAGGGGAAGAGATCCGGGCCACCACGCCGCGAAGATCACCGTCCTCCCGGCCGGACATAAGGGCTTCACAGAGAAGCGTCTCCCGACGGGAAATAACAGTTGACATATCTTCCGGATCAACGTCGCCTGCCAACCGTTCCAGGAGGACCGGATCGTTCAACCGGTTGATTGCGGCCCTGCGGACCCGGGAATCCTGATCTTCCAGAGCCAGAGTATACAGCAGCTCGCTTTCCCGGGGATCAAGGGCGTTGACCGCCTCCAGCCTGCGGTTCGGATCTTTGTGGCGCCATTGCGGTTTTCCTGGTCGAAAAAATCCCATGCTGAAAAGTGTACCAATTCACCCGGATATTTCATGGATTTTTTTCGACTCCATCCCGACCTTGCGAAAAAAGAGACGGACTGTAGAGTACATTGCAGCTGTTCCGGGTCCGGTTCGCTTCGATAATCATCATGGACAGGAATAAGCGGTTTTATACATTTTTTTTCATGTTACCCTGTGACTGGTTACGATGGACCGGGTCGACGCCCGGGCCGGGAGCGAAATTATTGAGCGGATAACACGATCTTACGGGGTTATCGCATCTGCCCGCAACAGATAATGCTGACATGAAAAATTATAAAAACCGTTGTTTTTTAAAAAAATTTTACCTACATTATACTGCGTTGCAACTTCAAATCCGACAAGCTACTCCATGGACCAGACCATCTTCATAACCGGAGCCACTTCAGGGTTCGGCAAGGCCTGCGCGAAACTTTTCGCCCGCAAAGGCGCACGCCTTATCCTGTGCGGCAGACGCACCGCGCGTTTGGAGAATTTTCGCGACGAGTTTCCGGAAACGCCCCTGCATACCACCCAACTCGATATCCGGGACAAAGAGCAGGTGGCAGCGGTTGTGAACAATGTGCCACCGGCCTTCAGTGACATAGATATTCTCATCAACAACGCGGGACTCGCCCTTGGCCTGGAACCCGCCCATGAAGCCGATCTGGACGACTGGGACCGGATGGTGGACACAAACATCAAAGGGCTCTGCCACCTGACCAGGGCCATCCTGCCGGGCATGGTCGGGCGCAACCGCGGACACATCGTCAACATCGGCTCGGTTGCCGGCACCTGGCCCTACCCGGGCGGCAACGTCTACGGGGCCAGCAAGGCCTTTGTCAAACAGTTTTCCAACAACCTGCGCGCCGACCTGCTCGGCACCGGAATCCGGATAACCAACATTGAGCCGGGCCTGGCTGACACTGAATTCTCCACGGTCCGTTTCCACGGCGACAAAGAAAAGGCTGACAGGGTGTACAAAGGCACAAAACCGTTGACCGCCGCTGATATTGCCGAAATTATCTCCTGGGTCACGACCCTGCCTCCGCATGTCAACATCAACTCGCTGGAGGTGATGCCGGTGTGCCAGAGCTGGGCGCCCTTTGCCATCCACCGCGAGACTGAGGACTGAACCAGTGCGCCGTGTCGTTATCACCGGGATGGGTATTGTTTCACCGCTGGGCGACAGCCTGAACGATGTCCTGTCCGCGCTCCGTGACGGCAGGTCGGGAATCAGCTACCAGCCGGCTTATGAGGAGCTGAACCTGCGCTCCAGGGTGGGAGGTTTCACCACCATAGATATCAAGAAACACGTTGACAAAAAAAACCTGCGCTTCATGGCCGACGCCGCGGCCTACGCCTATATTGCCATGCAGCAGGCCATTGGCGACGCGGGACTCGCCGGGGACCAGGTTTCCAACCCGCGAACCGGGCTGATCATGGGCTCAGGAGGCACCTCGGCCTCCAATGTCATAATCTCGGCCGACATCATGCGCTCCAGGGGGCTGAAGCGGTTAAGCCCGTTTATGGTACCGCGAACCATGAGCTCGACGGTCTCGGCCGGCCTGGCATCACCGTTCCGGATCAAGGGGCTCTGCTACTCGATATCCTCGGCCTGCTCAACCGGTTCCCACTGCATCGGAGCGGGCATGGAGCAAATCCAGTTTGGCAGGCAGGATATCATCTTTGCCGGCGGCAGTGACGAGGAACACTGGATCCAGACCGCCATGTTCGATGCCATGGGAGCCCTGTCCACCGGCTTTAACGACACCCCGCACCGGGCCTCCCGACCCTACGACACAGACCGTGACGGTTTTGTCGTGGCTAACGGAGCCGGAGTCGTGGTCCTGGAAGAACTCGAACATGCACGAAAGCGTGGCGCCCGGATTTACGCCGAGCTAACAGGTTATGGTGCCACCGCTGACGGCTACCAGGTTGTGGCGCCCTCCGGCGAAGGGGCTGTACGGTGTATGCGGGCGGCCATGGACACCACCCGTGAATCCGTTGACTACATCAACGCCCACGGCACATCCACACCGCTGGGCGACCTGGTTGAGCTTCAGGCCATCCGTGAGGTATTCGGATCCGCTGTTCCACCCATCAGCTCCACCAAATCGCTTTCCGGCCATTCCCTCGGCGCGGCAGGAGTGCATGAGGCAATCTACTGCCTGCTCATGATGCAACACTCATTTATTGCCGCCTCGGCCAATATCGAAACCATTGACCCGAAGGCGGCGGACATGCCTGTTGTCACCACGCTTAAGGAGGCAGAGCTTAAGACCGTCATGTCAAACAGCTACGGGTTCGGCGGCACCAACGCCTGTCTCGTTATGAGTAAACTGGAAGAGTAAGGGATGAGCGACGAGCAGGACAGGGCGTTCATGCGTGAAGCGATCCGCCTCGCACAGCAGGGCATGACCGCTGAAGACGGAGGTCCGTTCGGCGCTGTCGTGGTACGGAAAAGCCATATTATCGGCCGCGGCTGGAACCGGGTTCTCGCAACCAACGATCCAACCGCCCACGCGGAGATCGTTGCCATCCGGGACGCCTGTGCCCGGGATGACAGCTACGACCTCAGCGGCTGCCGTATCTATTCCAGCTGTGAGCCCTGCCCCATGTGCCTGAGCGCCATCTACTGGGCGAACCTGGACGCCCTGATCATTGGCGCTACCCGCCGGGATGCCGCCGCAGTCGGTTTTGCCGACGAACACCTGTACAGGGAGGTCTGCCTTCACCCCGCGGACAGAACCCTGTCAACCGGCCAGTGTCTGCACAGTGAGGCTGTTGCCGTTATGAAAAAATGGCCGGAACTCGGGCTCAAAAAATACTGACGAAAAACAGAACGCCACAGTCGGCGACTTTTAACGACGCCATCAAAGATACCGGTCAGCATTGCGATCCGGCCGCATCATATCCTCGGGCAGATCCGCGCTCTCATCCAGGAGCTGCATACCCTCCATGACCAGCCCCATGAACCCGCCGATGATATCATACCCTTCTGCTTCAGGAGGTATACCCGGAGTATAGACGAACTGCCCCCTTGTGACGCCCAGCAGTTTAAACAAGGCCTCCTTGCCGGACAGACCGCCATACTCGGCCGACACCACCTCGCCCTCACAGAACATGACCCTGGCGTCGCCACCGGGGAGCTTCAGCTCCACGGTACCGGTCTTCTGGCTGGAGTTGATCATCTGAAAGAGGTCAACCACGTGTACCTCGGCAAGATCCCCGGCCATGCCGGAACTTATGTCGGCGCTGATCTTCTTGCCCATCCTGCCCGCCCGCTCGATGAGCAGCCGATAAAAGAAGACATGGAGGACGGGATAGCGATGCAGGACATGTTTGAAATCCTTGCTGGTCAGAGCGGCCAGCTTGGTCACGTCGCGGGAATAGACAGAGCTCCCAACCGGCGCCCCGGTCAAGAGACTCATCTCGCCAAAGACACCGCCTGATTCCAGCTCCGAGATAGTTTCACCGTTGTCACTGACAACCTCGATTTTACCGGTCAGAATGATATAGAGATGAGTGCCTGGATCTCCCTTGCGCAGGATGATATCGCCCGGACCATACTGCTTGAAACGCAGCAGGGTAAAGAGATCATAAAGGTCATTGTCACCAAGCGGCGCAAAAACCGGGAAGCTGCGCAGCATATCAGTGAACTCTTCAAGCTCCTTGTTGTCGCGCTTCTGCCTGGCCGCGGCCAGAAGTTTCATCTGGGTGGTGGCGTACTCCTTCTCCTTCTTGAATTCGAAACGGATCAGGCCGCTGCAGCCGCCACACTCAAACTTGACTTTCTTGGTGCCGAAAACCGTGTGCCTTTTCAGAGAGTCCTGACCTTCGGTAATCCGCATTATCTGCCGTACCATGATCATGCAGGCGGGCTTGACCCCGGGAGTAGTCAAGGCGTCTCGCAGGACATTGAATTCATCACCAACATTATAGATGGGGCAGAACCGTTCCTCTGTGACAACAAAAATCGCGTTGCGGAATTCCATTTACTCCCCTGGGGGCAAGAATACGAAAAAGGAGTGTCTTTTCTGCTTCAGATCAACATTCGGTATCGCAAAAAGTGGCGAACCCGAATGTTCACCATTGTAACTTGTTGATTTATCACAGTACTCGGCCGATTTTTGCATATTATTACGCCTTTATGACAGCCCCGCAAAAAGTCCGTCAGGGCGCCGGCTCTGCAAAAACCGTCGAATGCAAGGCCGCAAATTTCGAGGAGCAAGGGGTGTTGAAACACACCGCAATAACGAGAATATTTGCAGCAACGCAGCAGTCGGCGACTTTTGGCGACGCCATCAGTTTATCATCAATTGTCGGCTTCGTAAAAAGTCACGAAACCGACGGTTCAGCATTGTAACTGGTTGAATTATCGTATTGTTCAGTCAGGATTTTCGACTTTTTACGAGTTCATCTCAATTCAATGTAGCACAAAGTCACTGTACAAAACAAATGTTGCCGGTTTTCGCTTCAGGATCTGCCGAAATACATATAAATGACCAGCCCCAGGACAGTTGCTCCACCAAACATAACCGGCAGTATCTTGCCGATCTGCAACTCACCATCCACGATAAGGGTGGCCATGTATTCCGTCCCGGACACATACCAGATACCTGCGATAATCAAGACCAGGATGATCTCCTTAAAGGCCTTTTTATAGATATTCCAGCCAATAAAGGATACAAACGGGACCAGGAACCAGGGATTTGAGAATAACCCCGCGGCATCGACGTCACGAATCTGCTGCGGCAGATTGGTGGCGTCAACAAAACCAATGATCCTGGTTAAAAAACCTTCCCCCCTGGCGGCAGCGCTACCTGCCATTTCCGCTACATCCGGCATTTCCAAGCTCCTTTTCTAAATTGTGCTGCGATCTGTTAAATACCTGAATCGCGCAATACGAGCCGCACATGGAACAGGTCGGCCCCTTGTCGCTGAGCCCCTCCTCGCGGAACCGGGCCGCCCTGGCCGGGTCAATCGACATCTCGATCTGCCCCTTCCAGTCCAGGCGATTCCGGCGCTGCGCCATCTCATTATCCCTGGCCAGCGCCCCGGGCAACCCTTTGGCAATGTCCGCGGCATGGGCGGCTATCTTCGAGGCGATGACGCCCTCATGCACGTCTTCAATATTAGGCAGTTTCAAATGTTCGGCCGGGGTCACGTAACAGAGATAATCAGCCCCGGCAGCGGCGGCAATCGCTCCGCCGATGGCTCCGGTAATATGATCGTACCCCGGCGCAATGTCTGTGACCAGAGGGCCGAGCACATAGAAGGGCGCCCCCTTGCACATCTGCTTCTGGAGCAGAACATTGGCGGTGATCTGGTTCATGGGCATATGACCCGGGCCTTCGATGATGACCTGGACGCCGGCGTCCCAGGCCCGTTCGGTCAACTCACCCAGGTGAATCAGCTCCTGGACCTGGTTGCGATCCGTGGCATCAGCCAGGCAACCGGGCCGGATCCCGTCACCCAGACTCAAGGTCACCTCGTGTTCCTTTAAGATGGCAAGCAGGTCGTCAAAATGCTCATACAGGGGGTTCTCCTTGCGATGATAGCTCATCCATTCAAGCAGGAATGAGCCCCCGCGGCTGACCACCCCCATGATCCGTTTCTGACGGAGCAGCCGTTCCTGCAGGTTGCGGGTGATACCGCAATGGATGGTCATGAAATCCACCCCGTCCATGGCCTGACGCTCAATGGTCTTGAACATGTGATCGACCGTTACCTCAACCAGGTCCTTGCCCTGGTGTTCCACGGTCTCGGCCACGGCCTGATAAATCGGAACCGTGCCAAGCGGGACAGGGCAATTCTCAAGAATCCCCTTGCGGACCTCGTTTAAGTTGCCGCCCATGCTCAGATCCATGACCGTATCGGTCCCCGCATCAACCGAAACCCGCAACTTCTCCAGCTCCTCGTCAAGACTTGAGATATCCCTGGACGAACCGATGTTGGCATTGACCTTGGTGCTGGTCCCGGCGCCGATGGCCATTACCCTGACAAAATCATGATGGATATTCTTGGGGATGGCAATCGTTCCGGCGGCCACCCCGGCAATCAGGTCCTCCACCGGTACGGATTCATTCTTGGCGCAGGCTTCAAACAGGGCGGTCGTTTTCCCGGCCAGGGCGTCTTCACGAATAGTCATCAAAGGTCTCCATATCTGCGTCGGCCTCCGGTCCGGGGAGGCAGGATTAATCAGAAGTGACAATCAGATGGCATTACGCCATTGAAGCTTGCAAGTTACCAGCGTGTTCCCCTCTCTGTCAATGCAAAATGAGCGAACTCCAAAACCGCATCTGCCCCTCAGCTGCAACCGCTTGCCCAGTCGCCATAAAATTACATTTTTGCGATAAATCAAACATGTAAAAAAACAATATTTACATTATTGTCAGAACCAGTCGGGACACAATTTGCTCCAGATTCCAGGGTTTATCCTGTTATTACAACATGTTAGGCGCACGCCTGTCCTGCTGGCCGGAACTGGCACAAGGATTGAAAAGAAACGGTACACGCTCACCGAAGGGGAATAACGGCCGCCAAGCCGGAAGCTGACAAACAGTTTCCTGCCGCACCACAGGGTGAACGCGCACGTATCCAGGAGT
>JAJRTB010000181.1 GCA_024278495.1 Deltaproteobacteria bacterium | reverse complement strand
TGGTGCAGATTTTGGGAAAAAAGGTGCGGTTCGTCTCCAGGTTGCAGTGGTAGCGTTCAACCCCCATCTCTTTGAGGCGCCGGGCCTTGTCACGGGTCAGGAGGCCCATGGAACCGCAGGATCTGAGCCTGGTCAGGGCTTGAATTTCACGGTACAGTTGTGCCAGTCTGTCCAGCATTTCCGCGTCCACGCTGCGGCCGCTGGTGACAAGAGAGAGACGATGGACGCCGTGACGGTCGTTGTCCGCGGCTATGGCCAGGGCCTGATCCCGGTCAACAATGTCGTATTCGTCAATGGCGCAGCGATGCCGGGCCGACTGGGCGCAGAAGCGGCAGTCTTCAGTGCAGCGGCCGCTGCGGGCGTTGATGATGGAACAGAGGGAGAGGCGCGGGCCGTGAAAATGTTTCCTGATCCGGTCGGCGCCGTCCCACAGTTCTTCCGGCACGGCTTCGTCTGCCAGGCGCAGGGCAATGTCCCTGTCGATTGGTGCGCCGGTCAGGACAGCGGAGATGGTTTCTTGCACAAAGTTGGTCATGGCCCAAAACTATCGTTCGCAAAAGGGTTTGTCAACCCGGGGCGGGCCGCTGGCTATCATTTCGGCAATGGTGCGCCTGACCCTGGGATAGAGGTGGCGGCGGCCGCCGAGCAGCTCGGATTCAAGGGCCGCTATCTCGGTCAGGAGCCTGGTGCGGTCCATGGAGGGATTTTCCGCTGGCCGGGCGTTTTCGTCCCGACCGGTGATCTCCTGGCAGCGGAAACAGCCCGGAAAGCTCAGGCTCCGGCCGTCGGGCCGCACCATTTGCGCCGGTACGCCGTGCAGCCTGCAGATCATCAGCCGGTGGGTATAGAGGGTGCACAGCCCCTCTTCGTTCAGGGGACACATGAGTTGGGGGCGTTCGTTCCTGGCCAGAATTTCTCTGCTTTTCTCAACATAGCGGGCCGAGCGCTCTGCAATACGCTGCCGGGCTGGAGCCTCCAGGGCTCGCAGCCCTTCCCACAGGTAGGCCCATTCCGCGTAGGTATAGTGGAGAAAATAACTGTCACAGCAGTTGTCCGGACAGCCGTCGCAGGTCAGGCCGACCTGTCTGGCGACCCGGTCGTAGTCTGCCTGCATCTTTTCGTAGGTCGCGGCCAGCCGGTCCGACAGCTCCCTGGACAGGGTAATTTCCTTTGTCCGTGTCATGGTTTGGCCGTTGGCCCCTCTTCGCTGAAATGCTGCACCTGGTAGGTCTCTATTTTCAGGGTTCCGTTCCGCCACTCGTTTTCCGGCAGCCCGGCCTTGCGGCAGAGATGGCCCATAAACTGTTCCGCGGTCGGCAGCTGCTCCCAGACCTGGGGCAGAAAGGTGGCCCCGGCGCCGCCTGGATGTCTGAGGATTACCCCGTCAGTTCCGACCCGCAGCTTGGCGGCCAGGTCTTCTCCGTCGGTATAGGCCAGGGGGCGCGGCGGGCTCAGAATACTGATCTCAATAGTCAGCTCTTCAAGTTCTTCCGGTTTGAGCGGGGTGAACCGGTGGTCATTGAAGGCGGCATTTTGCGCGTGGCGCCGGATGCCGTCCACTATGGATTCGGTTGCGACCAGGCTGCCGATACAGCCTCTGAGTCGGCCCCGCTTATTGAGCGTGACAAAGACGGCCTGCTGCTCGTGCAGGGCCGGATCATCAAGCCCGGCCGGGTCAACCGGGTTGGTTGCGGCAAGGCCCAGCTTCTGCTCAATGGTCTGGCGGGCGAGCCGGATCAGAATCCGGCCCTGGTCTTCTGTCAGCATGATCTTGGTGGAGTGTCGCTAAATAAATAGAGTTTTCAGTATGTTAGCCCATGTATGGGTAAGAATGTCTCAAGTATCTACGGTACCAGATAATGAAAAAAATGCGTACTGAAAAGTAGCTGACCACGGGGGCAATACCCCTGCGTTTTGAGCAGCTGCGCCTGTGCGAAGATGCGGTGCCTGTGACCAGTTACACTGAAAAGCAGGGAGAGGGGGTAATGGAAAGACAAAAAAGGGCGTCCCGGAAAGGGACGCCCTGTAATCAGTGCTGTCTGAACGTCCTGATAAATTGTTCAGGTTTAGCCCTGGGGAGCTTCCGGCACGTCGTCACCGTGACATTCCATGCAGTTGAACTGGCCGGTGATCCCGTTTTCCTTGGCACAGGAAACAAAACCGCTGCTCTCGTAATCCCCGTCATGCCAGGCATTGAGCAGCTCAACCACCTTGTAGGCCGTGCTGGCGGCGACCCGGGCGCAGCGGTCTTTCCGCTCCGGACTCTTCAGTGACTTGTTGGCCGCCTTCATCCATTTGCCGACCGACAGGTGGCAGAGGGGCGAGTTGCTGACCGTGGTCTGCAGTTTATGGGGCACGCCGGCCTTTTTGGCCTTGGGATTCAGTTCTTTCGGGGTAAAGGTCGGCAGAGCCGCCTCTGAGTACCACTGCATGACATCGTTGCCGATATGATGGGCGTCAGGGTCGCCGGCGGTCCGGGGGCCGATGATCAGGCTGGCGACGATGTTGGCGCCGGCCGGGGAGCCGCAGATGGTGCCCCAACCGAGCTGGCCGCCTTCCAGAAAGACAAAGGCGTCGGCCGGAAACGAGGTGTAGGGCTCGCCGACCTTTTCACGCAGCTGACCGACAACACTGTTGATGACGGCGGCGCCGCAGAAAACGCGATACCACTCATTGTAGCAGATCTCCGCTGTTTTTGCCGGGTCCAGTTTTTTGTAGGGCCAGGGCCACTTTTCGGTCTTGCCGCCGGTAGCTCCTGCCTTGCTCACAAAGCCGCCGAGCTGGGACAGGGCGACTCCCGCGGCCATGGCGCCCGTGGTGGCCAGTACTTGACGTCTTGTGGGTTCAAAAACGGTTTTTTTCTCTTCGCTCATGTAGATTCCTCCTCCTACTTTATTTAAGTATCCTCCCGGCATCTCCGATCTGAAAACCGTTCTGAGGCATGCGGAAAAAAGAGACGGGGCCCTTTCTCCGACGCCATAAGGTTTCATGTTTTCACATCGTGTTTAACTGTTAGCATGGTATAGGAGCTTTGAAAATGTGGCAAATTGTCGCATCGGGGCTTTGCGACGGCGGGGTGCGGCGCCGTGATGGTGCCGGTCGGGGGATCCGGCCCGGATGGAAGGCAAAGCCGGGCCGGGAAAAGAAAAGGTGCGGCGTCCGGGTGAACCGGACGGGGAAGGGGCAGACCGGCTCAGGAGCGCGGTTCAAAACTATCGCCGGGGGCAACGGTCCCGCCCCGGATGACCCGGGCGAATAACCCTTCCCGGGGCATGATGCAGTCGCCGGTTGCCTTTTTGATGGCACAACCGTCGTTATGGCATTTTTTGCCGATCTGGGTGATTTCAAGCAGGGCCTCCGGGCCGACGGCAAACTTCTGGCCCACCAGGACTTTCGTCAGGTCAATGCCCCGGGTGATGATGTTTTCGGCAAAGGCGCCGTCTTTCAGGGTGGGCAGAACCTCCCTGACCCGGTCAATGGATTCGCCGGCCAGCAGCGAGACCTGGCGGTGCCATTTGCCGGCATGGGCGTCGTTTTCGATACCCCAGTCCGCCACCAGGGTGATGGAGGGCCGGGCGCGTTTGACCGTTCCTTTTTTAACGCTGATGCATACCGCTTCCACGTGAGCCATACCACATCTCCTTAGAGCAGAAAGACTTCCTTGAGGCTGCCGGGGCTCAGGATCTCCCCCGGCTCCAGACCGATATACCCGTCCGCATGGGTAATGGAGCTCAACATGTGAGACCCCTGTTTGTTCATCTCGACGATCTGCGGTATTTCTCCGGGTTCGTACTTAAGCCGCACCCGGAGAAAATTGGTCCGTTTGCCGGTGTTGCGTATTTCCTCCGGCGCCCGGGCGGTGATCGAGGGGTGGGCCATGGAGCGGCCCTGCAGGTGGGCGATGACCGGGCGCACGTAATGGACGAAACACATGAAGGCAGAGACAGGGTTGCCGGGCAACCCGAACAGAAGTGTATTCTTCCGGCGGGCGGCAAAGAGGGGTTTGCCCGGTTTCTGGCGGATCCGCCAGAACAGTTCCTGAAAACCGGCCAGGTCTGCCGCCCTTTTGACATGGTCGTGCCGTCCGACAGAGACGCCGCCGGAACATAAAAGGCAGTCCGGCTCCTCTGCCGCGGCCTGCTCAAGGGCCGCAACCGTTCGTTCCAGGTCATCGCCGACATGATCACAGCCAAGTACCAGGCCCCCGGCATCCCGGCAGGCGCTGGTCAGCATGATCCTGTTGGAATCGCGGATCTGATAAGGCTTGATGGATTCGCTGTTACTGCTGACCAGTTCGGTGCCGGTAACAAGCAGTCTGATTCTCGGGGTCGCGTAGACGGGAACCTGGTGAATGCCGACAGCCGCCAGGAGGGCCAGTTGCCTGGTCCTGAGTTGTATGCCACGGTTGAGCAGCAACTCACCGGTCTGAAACTCTTCACCGCGCCGGCGGATATCCTGACCCCGGCCCCGGACCGAGAGAACAGCAACACGGTCTCTCTCCTCCCGGGTGTCCTCCACCCGGATAACAGTGTCCGCGCCCTCCGGCAGGACCGCGCCGGTGCTGATGCGCACGGCCTGACAGGCCTGAACTGTCCCGGCAAAGGGAACTCCCGCCTTGCTTTCGCCGACAGTGGTCAGGAGGGTCGGTTGATCCGGGGTTGTCCCCATGACGTCCTGCCAGCGGACCGCGTATCCGTCCATGGCGGAGTTGGTATAGCGGGGGGACGGTTCGGGCGCCAGAATGTCTTCGGCCAGGTAGCGGCGCCAGGCCTGGCTCAGGTCAACTGTTTCGAGGGCCGGTTCCGGGAGGTTGTCTTGCAGGATGTTGAACGCTTCGTTAATGGAAATCATGATTCCGGTTCAGTTGCTGTTGATGATGGATGCCTGGCCCGCGACCTGAGCGCAAGTGATCAGTTACACCTGATGCAGGACAACTAGCCGCCGATGGAGGCCATGGACGGTTCATTGCCGCCACCGCACAGCTCCTCGGCCTGACGTCCGTCGGCATGGCGTTTGCCAACCGCAGCAAGGACGGCCCCGGCAATGGCCGTGTCGTTATGACTGGAGCGCAGCATGGTTTTAAGGTCCAGGACGCCGCTGTCATAAAGACAGGTTTTCAGTATACCCAGGGGCGTGACTCGCAGTTTATTGCAGGTCGCGCAGAATTTGCGGGAATGTCCTTCAATAATACCGAGGGTTCCGGTGAACCCCGGCACCTTGAACAGACAGGCCGTTGACGGCTGCGTCGCTTGAATTCTCTCCAGGCTGAAGAGGCGGGCCAGGCGTTGCTGAAGTTGTCCCTGACCACTGTTTTTCACGCCGTTTCCGCCGGAAAAGGGCATTTTTTCAATGAAGCGGACCGCCAGGGGATACTGGCGGGCCAGTCCGGCAATATCACGAATGGTTTTATCACTGGTGTCGTCCAGTATGACGGTGTTGATTTTCAGCGGGATTTTTCGCTTGAGGCAGCCGTGCAGGGTGGCCATAACCCGGTCAAGCCTGTCCTTTCCGGTCAGGCGCCGAAAGAGTCCGGGATCCAGGGTGTCCAGGCTTAAGTTTATGCCGCTGATGCCCATTTCCCGCAGGGCGTCAAGGTGCTCGGCCATTGCGATTCCGTTGGTTGTTATATAGAGTCCGTCGATTCCTTTTATTGATTTAACCTGTTTGAGGAAAGGGAGGATGTCGCGGCGGGCAAATGGCTCGCCCCCGGTAATGCGAACTTTGCTGATGCCAAGGTCGGCGAAGACATGGACCAGGCGGACCAGTTCTTCGTAGCGCAGGATGTCCTCATAGGGCACAAACCGGACTCCGCGCGCAGGCATGCAGTAGCGGCAGCGGAGATTGCACCTGTCGGTGACGGCCAGGCGAAGGTAGGTTATGGATCGGCCGTGGTTATCAACCAGGGACGGGTGCGCTGCGGGCCGATTGCCGGATGGGTGCAAGTGTATCTCCTTTCCAAGTACGGGAGGCGGGGCCGTTTCCAGCCCAACCCTGTCGGCCGGGGACCGTGTCAAAGAGGTAGGTCCTTTGGCTCGGAGTTTTTTGTATCATTCTTTCTATATCCTGAATCCGTGACGAAAATTCGCGGCATTGGTAACTAACGTATTGAAAAAGTGAAATATTTGTTCTCTCATTCAACCAGACGAATTCTCACTCGACATCGCCCGTCAGGGCGCCCACCCGCGGCCCATCTGAAAGCGATCAAACCATGGTCCGATCACTTTCATCTGTACCACGGGTGAACGCTCACGGATCCGGGTATATTTGTACCTTCTTTTCGCCAGGTTGTCCACAGCGGTTGCTCGTCACAGGGTTTGTCACTCTGCGATTGTACCTGTCCATAATTTGTAAGTGGTCAGGGGTGCCGCAGATTCGTGCAGCCGCGACCGTGCGAAGATGCGGTGCCCCTGATCACTTACGTTCCGACTGTTCAGGAAACTCTTTTTAAGAGGTGGCGGTTTCCTGCTCCTTTTCGTACCGCTGTTCAATGATCAGGGCCGGCCGGATGAGCCAGCTGACCACGAAGATGC
>JAJRTB010000180.1 GCA_024278495.1 Deltaproteobacteria bacterium | reverse complement strand
GGGGCGGTTTGCAGATGGCGAGCCGGTCGATGACGAGACGGCACCGGCTCCGCCGGGCCGGAATGTGGGTGTCGTCCCGGCGGTGACAGACGTGGAAGAGCCGCCCGCCGGGAAAATAAGTCCGGATACCGCGGTCGTTCCCGTTGAGCCTGCCTTTCCTTCCTCGCCTGGAGACCCGGCGCGGGAATCTGCCGGGAAGGCGGGCGGAGTAGTGGCCGCCGACGGCAGTACCCCGGTTTTTGCCGACGGTTTCCTGTTTACAGATTCCTCCAGGCAGGAGAAGTTCTCGGGCCGGGTGCGTTTTACCCTGCCAGACGGCAGTATTTACGAGGGAGAGGTGCGCGAAGGGGTGCTTGACGGTACCGGTGTGCAGCTCTTCCCGGATGGGCGTCGGTACGAGGGAGAGTTTTCCCATGGCCAGCGCCACGGTCAGGGGATATACAGATATCCGGATGCGGCCCGATATACCGGCGCCTTTAAGAACGGCGTATTCGAAGGGCAGGGCAGGTATGTCTTTCCGGACGGCAGCACGTATGAGGGTGAATTCAGAAACGGCCGGTTTGACGGGACGGGAACACTGCGCTACACGGATGGAAAAAAATATGTGGGCACCTTCAGGGATGACCTGCCCGACGGATACGGCACCCTTTTCTCGCCGGACGGTTCCATCTATGACGGGGGCTTCAGGGCGGGCCGCCGCAACGGCAGCGGCAAACTGATCTATCCCGACGGCAGGGTGTATGAGGGTGAATTCCGTGATGACCTGCTGGTGGAACGTAACCCGTCACAGGGGTTGTAACTGTGCGGTTTTGGGCCCGCCGGAAATTTGTATGTGATCAGGGGTGCCGCATCACGGCGGTCCTGTTGATTCTTCCGGTGTTATTGTCGGAATGTATCAGTATTTGTAACGGGGGAAGATGTGCAGTGGCAGTACCGAACCATTCTTTTTGAGTATCACAAAGACGGCCTTCTCGGAGACAAGTATATTGATGATGAGGAGGTGGAACAAACCCTGAACGAACAGGGGGCCGAGGGGTGGGAGTTGGTCGGCGTGACCCCGGTCCAGGAGGGACTCCTGTCGTTTCTGAAGCGGCCTCGTGATTTCAGTGATGTCGGCGGTCATGTCCCGCCACCGGTCCATACGGAGAAACCCGCTGCAGCAGAACCGGTACACGGTGGCCGGAAACCGGCTCCAGTGGTTGACCGGCCTGATGCTTCCGTCCGGCAGCCAGGTAGTTCGCCGGCTCAGAACAGAGACAAGGTGGATGAGATCAGGATTTCCTGACAGGGTAACTGGTCATGGTGCGGCAACCTGATTCAGAGATGGTCCGGAGGATGCGTGAGTTGCGCCGGGAACTTCACGCCTTTCCCGAACCGGCCTACCGGGAAGAGAAAACCGCGGCCCGGATTGTGGCTGAGTTGACCCGCCTGGGTATACCATGTCGCACCGGAGTTGCCGGAACCGGCATAGTGGCCGACCTTGGTCCGGCCGATGACACCAGCATTCCCTGTGTGGCCTTGCGGGCAGATATGGACGGGGTGGCGCTGGATGAGGCGACCGGCCTTGCCTTTTCCTCGACCAATCCCGGGGTAATGCACGCCTGCGGCCATGACGGGCATGTCGCCATGCTCCTGGGAGCGGCCGAGCTTTTGCGGGAAGTCCGGCTGCCGGGCCGGGTGCGGCTGCTCTTTCAGCCGGCCGAGGAATCGGGAAACGGGGCTGAAAAGATGGTTGCCGAGGGAGTCCTCGATGGTGTTTGCCTGGTCTTTGGCGGTCATATTGATGTGTCCATCGCCACCGGTACCCTTGCGGTGGATTCCGGCCTTATCTGTTCCTTTACCGATCCTTTTACTATCACCATCAGCGGCCGGGACGGGCATGCGGCCCGGCCCCATGAGGCGGTTGACAGTGTGGTGGCCGCGGCCCAGCTGGTCGTGAATATCCAGACCCTGGTTTCCCGGGAGTCTGACCCGCATTCCCCGGCCGTGGTGACGGTGGGCCGGATCCGGGCCGGGACCACCCACAACGTGATTGCCGGAAGCGGGGTGATCGACGGGACCGTGCGGACCACCAACCCCGAGACCCGGCGTCATATCATGCAGGGGCTTGAGCGTATGGTCCGGGGGTGCGCCGTTGCCAGTGGCGCGGAAATTACCTTGCGGTTTCAGGCCGGTCTGCCTGCCGTGATCAACGATGCCCGGGCCGCGGAGATTGCCGGCCGGGCCGCTGCTGATGTCGTGGGCGTAAAGCGGGTCGTGTCCCAGGGCAGGCCCAGTCTGGGCGGTGAGGATTTTGCCTTTTACCTGGAGCGGGTTCCGGGCTGCCTGGTTCGTTTCGGGGCTCGTAAGGAGCGGGAACCCAACGGTCGGGCCCACAGCGCCGCTTTTGATTTTGATGAGGGTGTCCTGGGCATTGGCGCGGCCTGGCTGGCCCGGGTCGCGCTTCTCGGGTTGCGCCGGACAAACGGGAAGGATGGGGGGGATGAGTGATGACCCGGTTGGAATTCGCGCAGAGCGATCCGTTTTCTCTGGGGGTGGAACTCGAATTCCAGGTTGTGGACCTGGCCACCCTGGATCTGGTTCCCCGGGCGGCCGGTATTTACGAGCTGATCCCGGAAGCGGACCGGACCGGTTTTGCCTGCGAGTTTCTCCAGTCTGTTTTCGAGGTCCAGAGCGGGATCTGCCGCAACGTGGCCGAGGTGGAGCTGGATCTGCGTATCAGGGTGCGCCGGGCGGAACAGGCCGCCGGAGCCGAAGACAGCCTGCTGCTGGCCACCGGCATCCATCCCTTTGCCCTGGCTTCCAGGCAGAAGGTGACCGAGAATGAGCGCTACCTGCGGATCATGGACGAGCTGCAGTACGTGGGCCGCCAGTTCATCACACAGGGGCTGCATGTGCATGTGGGTATGGCGGACAAGCATACCGCTATCCGGGTGACGGACAAAATTCAGGCCTACCTGCCTCTGTTGCTTGCTCTCAGCGCCTCCTCACCTTTTTTCGCGGGCGAGGATACCGGTTTCAGTTCGTACCGGACCAAGCTGTTCGAGATACTGCCCATGGCTGGCATAGCCGACCATCTGGGAAGCTGGGACGCCTACAGGGAGATGATTGTCATGCTCAGGAGAGCCGGGGTTATCGAGGAGGTTCGGGATCTGTGGTGGGATGTCCGCCCCTGTCCCGGTTTCGGCACGGTTGAAATCCGCACCTGTGACATGGTGTCCCGGTATTGTGATATACTGGCCCTGACCGCTCTTATCCAGGCTCTGGCCTGTTACATGGCGGACCTGGATCCGGAAGAGTCGCGCCTGAACCCGCAGCTTTTGCGGTTTAACAAGTGGCAGGCATGCCGTCATGGTCTGGAAGGGGGGTTTTGTGATCCGCTTCATATTCTGTCCAGTGATCAGCAGTCGCTGTCCTGGTCTGCCAGGAGGTTGCTGAAACTGCTGGAGCCGGTTATGGAACAGCTGGGTTCATTCGGTCACCTGGGCCACCTGCATCGTATGATTGATGAGGGAACCAGCACTGACCGGCAACGCTGTTTTCTGCGTGAGCATGGCTCCATGAAACGGATGATTGAACAGGTCCACGGGGAGTTCTGGACATGAGCAGATATGAGAAGGCGATAGTCGCAACCGGTCATGAATTGGTCAGCCGGGCCGCGGCCAACATTCTGGAGCAGGGGGGCAATGCCTTTGACGCGGTTGCGGCGGCAGGTTTTGCCGGGGCCGTTGCCGAGCAGACCCTGACCAGCCTCGGCGGCGGCGGCTTTCTGCTGGCCAGAACCGGTGGTATGTCCGGGCCGGTGGAAGAGATCTTTTTCGATTTCTTTGTAGATACCCCGGGTCAGGGGCTGGCGCGGATAGCGGAACCGCATTTTTTTCCAGTCACCATTGACTTTGGCGGCTCGGGCCAGGAGTTTAACGTGGGCATGGGGTCGGTCGCTGTGCCGGGTACCCTGAAGGGCCTTCTGCATGTTCATAAACGGCTGGGGCGGATACCCCTGGCCGACGTCCTGCAACCGGCCATTGACCTTGCCCGCGGGCATCAGCTCAACGACTTTCAGGCCGGTTTTCTGAAGATGCTCAATCCGATTATGACCCTGACCGAAACCGGCCGGAAGTTGTACGAGCCTGGTGGTGCCTTCCTTTTGCCCGGCGATACCCTGGTGAATCACGACATGGCTGATTTTCTGGCGTCGCTGGTGGATGGCGGCGGAGAGGAATTCTACCGGGGAGACCTGGCCCGTCGTATTGCCCGGGATATGCGAGAAGGCGACGGGCTGCTCACCTATGAGGACCTGGCCTCCTACAAGGTTGTTGAACGACCTCCCCTGGCCGCTGAGTACCGGGGCTTTACCCTGTTGACCGGACCGCCGCCTTCTCTGGGCGGTTCCCTGATCACCCTGTCCCTTGGTCTGCTTGCACGGATGGAACTGCCGCAGGGTTGGGGCTCACCCGGGCATCTGCTGCTTACCACCGGCCTGATGCGGGAGGTTGAGCAGTTGCGCGGACGCGGTGTTTCAACCCCTGAGCGGATTGCGGCCTTTCTGGCCGGCGGCGAGGTCGGGGGGGCGACCGGCCGGATTCGTCTCTTCAGCCGGGGAACCACCCATGTCAGTATCGCCGACAGGGACGGCAACGTTGCCTCCATGACCTGTTCCAATGGCGAGGGGTCCGGTTATTTTGCACCCGGCACCGGGGTTATGCTCAACAACATGATGGGCGAGGACGACCTGCATCCGGACGGCTTTCACGCCGACCCGCCGGGAGAGCGGGTTGCGTCCATGATGTCACCTTCCATTGTTTTGCGCCGCGGCGAGGTCAAGCTTGTCCTGGGCAGCGGCGGTTCCAAGCGGATCAGGACCGCCATGACCCAGGTGCTCAGTCAGATCATTGACTATGGTCGTGATCCGGATACGGCGGTGAACGCACCGCGTCTGCACTGGGACGGTGAGGTGCTCCAGGTTGAGCCCGGTTTTCCGGAAGCGTCGGTTCAGTCCCTGGCCGAGGTTGTGGACGTCAATGTCTGGCAGGAGCGTAATATCTACTTCGGCGGGGTGCATACCGTTGTGCCCGGCAGTCTTGGAGTGGGCGACCCCAGGAGAGGCGGGGCCGTTATCGAGGTGGCAACGTGAGCCTGTATATCCTCAAGCGTATTATCCTGATGATACCGACCCTGTTCGGCGTTATGCTGATCACCTTTATCGTCACCCAGTTTGTGCCTGGTGGCCCGGTGGAACAGATGATGGCCGAGATCGAGGGGCGTGGTCCGGCCGGGGAGGCCGCTTCCGGTACCGGCGGCCTCTACCGGGGCGACCGCGGCCTGGACCGGGAACGGCTTGAACAGTTGAAAAAGCTGTACGGTTTTGACAAACCCCCGGCCCAACGCTTTATGACCATGATGGGCAATTACCTGGTCTTTGATTTTGGTGACAGTTATTATCACCATCGCAGTGTGGTCGACCTGGTCATTTCAAAGCTGCCGGTGTCCATGTCCCTTGGTCTGTGGACCTTTTTCATCGTTTACCTGACCTGTATCCCCCTGGGTATTGCCAAGGCGGTGCGCGACGGCACTCGTTTCGATGTGGTGAGCAGCACCATTATCCTGGTCGGCTATGCCATACCCGGTTTTGTCCTGGGCATTGTCCTTATCGTCCTGTTCGGCGGCGGCAGCTTCTGGAATATATTTCCCCTTCGCGGCCTTGTTTCCGACAACTGGAGCGAGATGTCCCTGGTGGCCAAGGTTCTTGATTATCTGTGGCACATGGTCCTGCCGGTCACGGCCTCGACCGTGGGCAGCCTGGCCGTTATGACCCTGCTCACCAAGAACAGTTTCCTGGAGGAGATCCGCAAACAGTATGTAATGACGGCCCGTGCCAAGGGGCTGCCCGAGAAACAGGTCCTGTACAAGCATGTGTTCAGAAACGCCATAATTCCCATCATCACCGGTTTTCCCGGTACCTTTATCGCCTCTTTTTTTACCGGCAGTCTGCTGATCGAGACCATTTTTTCGCTTGACGGCATGGGGTTGCTGGCCTTTGAATCGGTCATGAATCGCGACTATCCGGTGGTGTTGGGCACCCTCTATTTTTTCACTATCATCGGCCTGGTGTCGCGGTTGCTGTCTGATTTGTGCTATGTCCTGGTTGATCCGCGAATCAGCTTTGAACGGCTGGAGTAAAAACATGGGGGAGAAAAGAGGAAAAAACAGCCTGGCCCGCAGGCGCTGGAACAACTTCAGGAGAAACAAACGGGGCTACTACAGCCTGGTCCTTTTTTCCATCCTTCTGGTTCTCAGCCTCTGTGCCGAGGTTTTGAGTAATGACAAACCGTTTCTGGTCCGGTACGAGGGGAGTTACTATTTTCCCCTGTTCAAGGCGTATCCAGAGACAGTTTTTGGCGGTGATTTTGAAACCGAGACCGATTACCTTGATCCGTACATCCTTGATCGTTTGCGGGCAAACGGCAATTTTGCCCTCTTTCCCCTGAATCCTCACAGCTATGATTCCATCAATCTGAATCTTCAGGTGCCGGTCCCGTCGCCTCCGACCCGGGAAAACCTCCTCGGTACTGACGACAGGGGCCGTGACGTTCTGGCCCGGCTGATCTACGGCTTTCGCCTCTCAGTGCTCTTTGGTTTTGCCCTGACCGCCATAGGGACGGCCCTGGGGATTATCGCCGGGGCAATCCAGGGCTATTTCGGGGGGCGGACAGATATCCTTTTCCAGCGTTTTATCGAGATCTGGGGGTCCATGCCCGAGCTGTATCTCCTGATCATCTTTGCCTCCATTTTCAAGCCCAGTGTCCTGCTTCTGCTTATTCTGCTGTCCATGTTCGGCTGGATGGGATTGTCGGATTATGTTCGGGCCGAGTTTCTCAAGGGACGTAACATGGAGTATGTCAAGGCGGCCAAGGCGCTCGGCGTGGGCAACCTGACTATTATGTACCGCCATCTCCTGCCCAACGGTCTGACTCCGGTTATCACCTTTCTGCCCTTCCGGATGTCCGGGGCGATTCTGGCCCTGACCAGCCTTGATTTTCTCGGTCTCGGGGTGCCTCCCTCGACGCCGAGTCTGGGGGAACTCCTGGCCCAGGGCAAGGCGAACATTGACGC
>JAJRTB010000179.1 GCA_024278495.1 Deltaproteobacteria bacterium | reverse complement strand
GGTTTTGTTTTTGATGCAAAGAATTTTCAGCTCAAACGCACCTTTCGCTATTCCCATGAGGGGTGGGGCATAACCCATGACGGCACGGTGCTGATCGTCAGTGACGGATCGGCGACCCTGCGGTTTCTTGACCCGGACACCCTGCGGGAGGTACGCCGGGTCGAGGTGCGGGGTCCGGGCGGACCGGTGACGCGACTCAATGAACTGGAATACGTCGACGGCAGGATCTTTGCCAATGTCTGGCAGACGGACTGGATCGCCGTCATAGATCCGGCAACCGGCCGACTCAGATCCCGGCTTGACCTGACCGGCCTGCCTGCCGGGCCGGTTCGGAAAGAAAATATTGGTGTTCTCAATGGTATAGCCTATGACGCCCGGAACAAGCACCTGCTTGTGACCGGCAAATTCTGGCCTGTTCTGTATGAAATTGAGCTGACTGTTCGTAACCAGTCACAGGTAAAATGAAAAAATGTATAAAACCGCTACCTTGTAAGTGGTTACAGGGTGCCTTGGGACCACTTGCAAATTATGGGCAGGTAAAATCGCAGAGTTACAAACCCTGTGACGAGTTACGTCCGGATCCCCTGAAAATACTCTGTTGCTGCGCACCGGCTTATTCCCATGATCCTGAATCCGTGGGCGCTCTGACGGGCGGATCCGGGTGAAAACCCGTCTGGGTGGATGTGTGAACAAATATTTCACTTTTTCAATACGTTAGTTGCCAAATCCACAGATTTTCGTCACCGATTCAGCATGATGATACCGCAATCATGACGGTTTCCCTGAACCTGTGATGATGGAATGCTTCACTTGTTCAACAGGGTGGGGGATGCTTGTCAATGGGGTTGCTTTGGTGTATACATTTCTAACCCCTGAGCACTTCTGAGGGCACCCAGGGCAATACGCGGCAGCCGATGCCGCCCTTTTTTTCCGAAGCCGGGAGTACCGCATGAAAACAAAGCCGACCAAGAAGACCAAGTTCATCTTCATCACCGGAGGCGTCCTCTCCTCCCTGGGCAAAGGGCTTGCCGCCGCCGCCCTGGGCGCGCTGCTCGAGAGCCGCGGCATGAAGGTGACCTTCCAGAAGCTTGATCCCTACATTAACGTTGATCCCGGCACCATGAACCCGTTCCAGCACGGCGAGGTCTTTGTTACCGATGACGGGGCTGAGACCGATCTGGATATGGGCCATTACGAGCGCTACACCGACGCGGTCATGGCCCAGAAAAATAACTATACCTCCGGCCGCATCTACTACTCGGTCATAGAAAAGGAGCGGCGCGGCGAGTACCTGGGCGGCACGGTCCAGGTCATCCCCCATATCACCGATGAGATCAAGCGCGCCGTGCTCCAGCTCGATGGCGAGACCGATATCGCCATCATCGAGATCGGCGGCACCATCGGCGATATCGAGGGTCTGCCCTTTGTGGAGGCGATCCGCCAGCTGCGCGGCGACCTGGGCCGGGACTACTCCCTGTTTATCCACCTGACCCTGGTCCCCTATATCAAGGCGGCCGGTGAGCTCAAGACCAAGCCCACCCAGCACAGCGTCAAGGAGCTTCTGGCCAGCGGGATCCAGCCCGATATCCTGGTCTGCCGGACCGAGACGCCGCTGGACGCGGATTTGAAACGCAAGATCGCCCTCTTCTGTAACGTGGAGCCGGAAGCGGTCATCACCGCCATTGACGTGGATACCATCTACGAGGTGCCGCTCAGGCTGCACGAGGAGGGGCTGGATGACCGGGTCCTGGAGAAACTGGGCATCTGGACCGGCACCCCCTATATCAAGCCCTGGGAAGATCTGGTCGAGCGGATCAAACACCCGAAGTACACGGTGACCATTGGTATCACCGGGAAGTACGTGGACCTGAAGGAATCCTACAAGAGCCTGCACGAGGCCCTGGTCCACGGTGGTATCGCCAACAATGCCCGGGTGGAGTTGAAGTATATCAGCGCCGAGGATCTCGAGGCCGGTAACGCGGCGGAGCTGCTGGCCGGTTGCGACGGTATCCTGGTGCCGGGCGGTTTCGGCAGCCGGGGCATGGGCGGTAAGATCCACGCCATCACCTATGCCCGGGAGAACAAGGTGCCCTTTTTCGGCATCTGCCTGGGCATGCAGCTGGCCGTGGTGGAGTTTGCCAGGAACATCGCGGGCATGGAAGGGGCCCATTCCACCGAGCTGGATCCGGACACGCCGTTGCCGGTCATCTACCTGATGAAGGAGTGGTTTGATTTCCGGACCAACCGGATCGAGACCCGGGACGAGAATTCCGACATGGGCGGCACCCTGCGCCTCGGCGCCTACCCCTGCGTGCTCAAGGAAAACAGTCTGGCCCACAAGGCCTACCGCCGCGACGAGATCAGCGAGCGGCACCGGCACCGCTACGAGTTTAACAACATGTTCCGGGAGCAGCTGGTCAAGGCGGGCCTGGTCATCAGCGGCACCTCGCCGGACGATACCCTGGTCGAGATCGTTGAGCTGGAGGACCATCCCTGGTTCCTGGGCTGCCAGTTTCATCCCGAGTTCAAGTCTAAGCCGATGAAACCGCACCCCCTGTTCCGGGATTTCATCAGGGCGGCCCTGAAGGCCGGCAGCGGCGAAGAGGCCAAGAGTGTTGCCGGGGGCGAGGCGGAATGAAACCGGTCTGTATCATTCCCAACGGCGACCGGGCTGAGATGTGCGCCGGACCCGGTCAGCCCCTGCTGCTGCTGGCCGGTCCCTGTGTCCTGGAGACCGAAGAGCTGGCCTGGCGGATCGCCTCGGAGATGAAAGAAATCTGCGGGCGACTGGGCATCAACTATGTGTTCAAGGCCTCGTTCGACAAGGCCAACCGTACCTCGCTGGACTCGTTTCGCGGGCCCGGACTGGACAAGGGGCTCCGCTCCCTGGCCAGGATCCGGGAGGAACTCGGCGTGGCCGTGGTCTCGGATGTCCATGAGCCCGCCCAGATAGCCCGGGCGGCAGAAGTGCTCGATATCATCCAGATTCCGGCCTTTCTCTGCCGCCAGACAGACCTGCTGGCGGCGGCGGCCCAGTCCGGCCGACCGGTCAACGTCAAGAAGGGCCAGTTTGTCTCGCCCTGGGACATGCGCTACGCCGTGGAAAAGATTCGCGGCTCCGGCGGCGACAGGATCCTGCTGACCGAGCGTGGCGCCTCCTTCGGCTACAACAACCTGGTGGTGGACATGCGTTCCTTCCCTGCCATGCGGGAGCTGGGCTGTCCGGTCATCTTTGACGCCACCCACAGCGTCCAGCTTCCCGGTGGCGCCGGGGGCAGTTCCGGCGGCCAGCGCGAGTATATCGCGCCCCTGGCCCGGGCCGCCATGGCGGTCGGTATTGACGGCTTGTTCATGGAGGTGCATCCTCACCCTGAAAAGGCGCTCTGCGACGGGCCCAACTGCTGGCCCCTTGCCGAGGTGGAAACCCTTCTGGGGCAGTTGCTGGCCATTCGCGCGGCCGTCAATGCGACGATTTCCGCTGATGAGTGAGAACGGATCATGCCCGGTATCGGGCAGCAATAACCAGGCGTATCCCTCTGACTGTGAGCTGACCCAGGCCATGCGTGAGCGGGCCCTTGGCCGCACCGGACCACGTGAGCGCAGCGCGGCCTGGCAGGCGGCCCTGCCCAGGGCCCGGGAAGTGCGGTTGCTCCTGCTCGACGTGGACGGGGTCCTGACCGACGGCACCATCACCTATACCCATGACGGGGGCGAGTCCAAGGGGTTCAATACCCAGGATGGCTTCGGCCTCAGGATCCTCCAGGATGCCGGGGTCGAGGTGGGTCTTATTACGGCCCGCACCTCCGAGGCGGTCAGCCGCAGGGCCGTGGATCTGAAACTGCGCTACGTCTTTCAGGGTTCGGGCCGGAAAAACGAGGTGTTTGACAAAATTCTGCTGGAATCCGGCCTGCGGCCGCACCAGGCCGCCTACATGGGCGACGACTGGCTGGACCTGCCCCTGCTGGGCCGGGTCGGCCTGGCCGCGGCCCCGGCCAACGCGGTGGCCGAGGTCAGGCAGCGGGTCCATTATGTAACCGGGGCCAGTGGCGGCCGCGGCGCGGTCCGGGAACTGTGCGAACTGATTCTGGAGGCCAGGGGTGAGCTGGCTGCCCTGCTGGGTCGATACTTATGAACCTGCTCAAAAACCGCCGCAACCTGCTCTGGCTCCTGCCGCTTGTCCTGTTTCTGCTCAGCCCCCTCTGGATCCCGGGCGTCAAGGCCTTTCTGAAGCCGCGCGGCACCTTTGCCACGCCTTCTCAGGACGGCCGGCCCCGGGGCAAGGAGTTTGTCATGGACGATATCACCATTACCATGTCAAGCAAGGGCCGTGTTGAATGGATCGTTGATGCCGGGCAGGCCTTTACGATCAGGTCGGACCGGGAGATCGGGATGACCGGGGTGAAGGCACTCTATACCGCCCCGGGCCAGGAGAAGACCTATATTACCAGCAGGCGCGGCCGCTATGAAATGAACAGGGGCCATCTGACCCTGATCGATGATGTGGTCATCCGCAAACCCGCGAAACAGCAGGAACTGTACACGGACCTGTTCCACTATTATAACCGGAAGAGAAAGGTGGTGTGTCCGGAAGATGTTGAGCTGCGGGGGCCGGACTTTACCATCCGGGCCGGCCGGATGGACTATGATCTGGCCCGGGCCCGCACCGTGTTCAGTAAACGGGTCCGGGTTGAACTGAAAAGCGAACAAACAATATAAGGCACTATTATGATTACGATAAATGAACATTACCTGAAGTTGCAGGCCTCGTACCTGTTTTCCGATATCGCCGCCAGGGTGAACAAATTCCAGGAGGCCAATCCGGACCGGGAGATTATCCGGCTCGGGATCGGCGATGTGACCCGGGCCCTGCCCGAGGCCTGCATCAGGGCCTTTCACGAGGCCGTGGACGAGATGGCCAGAGATTCCTCGTTCCGCGGGTATGGCCCGGAACAGGGCTATGAGTTTCTGCGCGAGGCAATTGCCGAACATGATTTCCGGTCCCGGGGCGCCGAGGTGAGCGCGGACGAGATCTTTGTCTCGGACGGGGCCAAGTGCGATACCGGCAACTTCCAGGAGCTGTTTTCAACAGACGTGATGGTGGCCATCCCGGACCCTGTCTACCCCGTCTACCTGGATACCAACGTCATGGCCGGCCGGAGCGGTACCTTTGCTGACGGCCGCTACCAGGGCATTGTCTACCTGGACTCCACCAAAGAGAACAATTATGTGCCGGATATTCCGAACCAGGATGTGGATCTCATCTACCTCTGCTTTCCCAACAACCCGACCGGTTCCACCATCAACCGGGACCAGCTCAAGGCCTGGGTCGACTATGCCCGGGACAACCGGGCCCTGATCCTCTTTGACGCGGCCTACGAGGCCTTTATCCGCGACGACTCCCTGCCCCGTTCCATCTTTGAGATCGAGGGG
>JAJRTB010000178.1 GCA_024278495.1 Deltaproteobacteria bacterium | reverse complement strand
TTCCGGTTTCGGCACTTCCCCGGCATCTCCGTGGTTGTACCAGATGGGAAATGTGATAATCAGGACGAATATGATCAGTCCCGGTATAATCTTACCACTATCGTACATCACTCTTCCTCCACTTATGCCAGAGTATCAGACAAGGGTCCTGAGACCTTCGTCCAGTTCCTGCCGGTTTTCACCTTCCAGTACTATCGCGTTGCCGACCAGCTCGGACAACCCGCAGACAGAGACTTCAGGCACCCAGTAGTTCATCAGCGAGGTCAGGGTCGCCCGGTCAATGGCACAGACACAGCCCAGGGTATTGACCCCGTGCTTTTCATGCACATACTTGACGGCATTTGCCCGGGGCAGGCCGCCGCGCATTCTGATCTCCATGATTTCATCCGTGTTCAGGCCGGTGCCGGAGCCGCAGCAGAAGGTTTTTTCCCGAATACAGTTCTCCGGCATCTCGTACCACTTGTTGACCACATGATCCAGGATGTAGCGCGGTTCCTCCAGAAGGCCCATGGCACGCGAGGTGTTACAGGAATCGTGCCAGGTAGCGACAACGTGATCATTGCGGCTCTTGTCAAGGTTCAGTTTGTTGTGATGGATCAGGTCGGCGGTGAACTCGCTGATGTGGATCATCCTGGTTGACCGGGCGTTGTCAAACACTGTCCCGGTAATCGGCGATTTCGGCACCTCCAGGAAATCGGCCGGACCGTTCATGGTATCCATGTACTGGTGGAGTACCCGCCACATGTGGCCGCACTCCCCGCCGATGATGTACTTGACCCCGAGCCGCTTGGCCTCGGCGTACATCTTGGCGTTCAGTTTTTTCATGGTCTCGTTGTTGGTGAACAGTCCGAAGTTTCCGCCCTCTGACGCATAGGTCGACCAGGTATAGTCAAGGCCGATGTGATGAAAGAGGATCAGGTACCCCATGGCCGTGTAGAGTCCGGGCTCGGCAAAAACATCGGCTGAAGGGGTAATAAAGAGTATTTCTGCGCCCTTGCGGTTAAAGGTGGGCTCCACCCTGACCCCGGTCAGGTTCTCGATATCATCGACAAGAAACTCGGCATTGTCCTTGAAAGTATGGGGCTGGAGCCCCATGTGGTTACCGGTACGGTTGGAGTTGGAGGCGGGCTCCAGAATCCAGTTGATGCCGACGCCCACCAGGTGCAGCAGCTCGCGCAGCATCATGGTGACCTCTGCCGTATCGATGCCGTAGGGGCAGAAGACCGAACAGCGGCGACACTCGGTGCACTGGTAGGAGTACATGAACCACTCCTTGAGGACGCCGATGGTCATTTCCCGGGCGCCGGCCATCTTGCCGAGCAGCTTGCCGGCCAGGGTAAAGTCGTTGCGGTAGACCGAGCGCAGGAGTTCGGCCCGCAACACCGGCATGTTCTTCGGGTCGCCGGTGCCGAGAAAAAAATGACATTTATCCGCGCAGGCGCCGCAGCGGACGCAGCAGTCCATGAAGATCTTCAGGGAACGGAACTTGTCCAGCCGTTCCCTGAGGCCGTTGAGGATGATTTCCTTCCAGTTTTCCGGAAGTTTCCAGTCGTCGTCCTCTGGCCACCATTCGCGGGCGTTTGGAAAACTCAGCCCCGGCTGACTGTTCATGTATTCAACCTTTTCCTTTTTTGCCGGGTAGCAAAAATTGCCGGGCTTGAATACAGCCGGTATGTCCATCCAGTCCTTTGTGGGTACCGAGCCGGTCATCAGGGACGGGCCCTGAACAACACTCTTTGCCAACTTGTCAACGCTTACAACTGCCATAGTTATGTCCTTTCGCCTAATGGTCCGTGCTGACTTACTCTTCTTCAGCTTTTGGGGGCAACTCTTTTTCCACGGGAATACCGGCATCAACCATGAACTCCCTGAATTCATCCTCGTAGCTCGCATAAGAGTGCGGCTTGATGTCCGGGTTCCACGGGTTGATGTGGCGACGCATACGGGAGTCATTGGCCATGTTTCTGGTCGGGCTCAAAAAGACGCCGCCCATGTGCATCAGCTTGCTGTACGGGAAGTAGGCAAGCAGCACACTGACCAGGAAAAGGTGAATATAGAAGATTGAGCCGATATCGCTCATGATCGCCGGCTGGAAGGTGGCCAGGCCCACGGCGAGTCGCTTGATGGCGACAATATCGATATCGGTGCGCAGGAAAAAGCGCATCAGGATACCGGTCACGGCAATGGCGAAGATCAGAAAGAGCGGAAAGTAGTCATTGGCCAGGGAGATATAGTTGACCTGGCGGTTGACCAGGCGCCGGCCAAAGAGCAGGAGCAGACCGATCAGGATGGTGAGGTCGGTCAGGTACATGGTGGGCGCGCCCACCTGCAGGATGCCGTCGCCGAACTCCAGGGCCTGGATGAACCCCGGTACCGGGTCCAGGAAGAGTCGCATGTGGCGCAGAATAATGACCAGAAAACTGTAATGGAACAGGATGCCGAAGAGCCAGAGCCACTTGCTTGACTCGTAGGTCAACTGCGGCCCCTCGTGGACCTCGGCCTTGGTGTTGCGCCACAGGGAGCGGAACAGGACTATTTCCAGAAACATCCGGGCCGCAACCTGGGAGGTGGTGCTTGGCGCCTCAAGCTTGTCGTGCTTGATCCAGGGAAGCGAATACTGCTGCCCGCATGTGGTGGGAATCTTGAACGGTACCGGTGACTTGGCCCATTGGACCACCCGGTAGCAGAACCCGATTATAAACGTTCCGATCGCCAGGTACGGTATCACCACACCAAAGACATACTGCATGCCAGGTATGTTGGACCCGATCCATGCAATCAACACCAGGGCAATGACTGCCGCCAACGGGAAGGTGTATTTCATTGATCACTCCCTCGCTTCATTTTAAAAGTGGTAACGTGCAATTTCGGAAATTGCAGAAAACCCAAAATGCCGACAGGCCCCTCTCCTGTCGGCGACAAGGTCACCGTCGCAGGCCACCTTGAAAACATTTCCTGTCTTGCGTCAGTTTATATTTTCCGGAACGCCCCTGTCCTGCCGGAGCATCCGGGAGGAGCAGGGCGAGTCCGTTAAAACGGCCCTGCCGCTTTTTAATTCATGTATGCGGATACGGTAGAGCTGTTCCCTGCACTCGGTATAAATATCAAAGGCTGCCAGGGTGATCCGGTCTATTTCGCAGTCAAGCGCGGCAAGTTCATCGGCCCCGGTTTCTAGGATATCCTGTCCAAGGACCTGGCGGATGACCCATTTCAGTTCCGGGAAAATGACAACGGCCCGGGACGGTGAAAAATCCTGCACGGCCCGGATCCGGATGACCTGATCCAGGGCCGGGGCGTACTCTTCAATCGCCGCCCGGGCAAGGAGCAGGTCCAGGACGCCGGTCAGGCCGTCCTTGATGTTGGCGCCGGTGGGGTTTGCTATATGGTCGCGGGATTTCTTGAAGAACCCTGACGAACTGTAACTGTCCAGTGTCCGCTCGATCCAGAGGGAAAGGATTTCGCTCTTCTTGTCATGCAGGATGCCAGACAGTTTCATCGCCCTTGATTTACTGAGAATAGTTGCTGAAAAATGAATGAGGATTCATGTATTCGGCAATTTTTAGCATGCCTGTGATATCTTTTCAACAAAAAATTGATGGCGTCGCAAAAAGTCGCCAATCCGCCGGTTCAGCGTTGCAAGTTTTTGAGTTATCGGTGTGCCGGCTGGTGTGTACAGATTTTTACGGACCTGTCAGGATTTTTCATGCAACGCAGAGATCGGGCAAAAATACCATTTGTGGACGGACGCCCGCTAATTCGACAGATAGGCGGCCGGGCGCTGGAGTGTCAGCTCGTCCATCAGGAAGACGGAAAGCTGGACATAGGGGTCTTCCTTCAGTTGTTCAGATAATGGTTTTTTGCTGTTCGCGCCATCGGTTTCGTCGTCTGGCGGAACGCCCGTGTGCGGTGTTTTCCCGGAGCCGTTTTCAGAGAGTTTCGCAAGTTCCCGCCGCTCACGCCGTACCTCTTCAAGGGAAACCGGGACCCTGGTCTGTTCGGCCCGCTCCTGCGCCAGGGTGGTTTTTTCCTGTATTTCCCTGAATTCCGGACTGGAGGCTATCCACTGCCGGCTCAGCCGGCGGGCCTCCCCGGCCTGCAGGGGGTTGTCGGGCCACGGGTTGTACTCAACCGGTTCAACCTTGTCCCAGGGCAGGGAATAGTCGAGGTATTTTTCTCCGGTTTTGAGATAATCAAGCAGGGTCGGAACAACGACATCGGGTTCGATCCCTTTGTACTGGGTTGACTCGCCGTTGATCCGGTAGAATTTCTGAATGGTGATTTTGAGGGCGCCCAGGTCCGCGTATTTTTTGCGGTGCAGGAGCGGCAGGTTGCGGTTCATGTCAACGATGGTCTGCACGGTTCCCTTGCCGTGGGTGTGGTCGCCGCCGATAATCAGGGCCCGGTTGTAATCCTGCAGGGCGGCGGCCAGAATCTCTGAGGCCGAGGCAGAGAATTTGTTGACCAGGACGATAACCGGGCCCTTGAAAAGAACATCCTTGTCCGTATCCGCCAGTATCTTCATGTCACCCAGGGAGTTTTTTACCTGGACTATCGGCCCTCCGGGCAGAAACATTCCTGAGATGGCAATCGCGTCAGACAGGGAGCCGCCGCCGTTATCCCGCAGGTCAAGGATCAGTCCCCGGGCTTTCTTTTTGTGTATCTTCCACAGCTCGGCGCGAAAATCATCGGTGCAGTTGCGCGCCTTGTTGCGCGGGCCGGAGGCGGCA
>JAJRTB010000177.1 GCA_024278495.1 Deltaproteobacteria bacterium | reverse complement strand
CACCCGACGAGGTGAACGTGTATGAGATCATGACCAAACCGGTCATTACCGTGCCGGCCGACATGGATGTCCGTTATGTCGCCCGCCTGATTTACCGGGCCGGCATCCGCCGTGCCCCGGTCGAGGAGAACGGTACGCTTACCGGCATGATCTCCCTCTCCTCACTGATCCTCGACAACGAACTGTTTTAGCCCGCATCCTCGGCGGGTTCGTAAGGAGTCTGTCAAGAATTGGCCCGACACAAATCGTCGAATACAAGGCGCGCAGATTGCAAGAAATGAGGCGTGCCGGCCGGCAGCACGTATGGAGGGTGCCGCCCAGAGGCTTTTTTCACGCTTTTCGCCCGAAAAACGTGATGTCGTGCCGTTTTTTGTGTTCAAAACCGTGACGGGGTGGGGTTAGTGTATCATTCTTTCTGTAAATTCAAAGCCATAATAGTTATTCATCCATTTCGCCTGTTAAAAAATTCATAAAATTATCAGGTGTTACAACCCAACACTTTGAATCGGGATAGGCGCGGGTAAACGTCTTGGGGATTTTCGCTTTTGCCTTTGGATTCCATTTGAATTCCCAGGCAACAAGTGACTGGGGTGATTCCTCAATATAGTCTATTTCCTGTTGTTGGGTCGTTCTCCAGAAGAATTTATCCACATTGATTCCCATGTGGGAAAGTGATTTCACCCGCTCACTGATAAGAAAATTTTCCCACAGCGGCCCCATATCGGTACGCTGGGAGGGGAGCTGGAAGTTATGAATAATGGCGTTGCGGATACCGTTATCATAAAAATAGAATTTTTTCCCTTTTCTGATCTCGTTGCGGACGTTTCTGCTGAACGCCGGCAGCCGGAAAACAACAAAGGCTTTTTCAAGAAGGGTGATATATTTTTCCACTGTCTGGTGATTTGCCCCGGTCAAGCGGCTCAGTTCATTGAAGGAAACTTCAGAGCCAAGCTGCAGGGCCAGTGCCTTGAGCAGTTTTTCAAAGAGGATGGGTTTGGTGACATCCTCCAGGAGCAGCAGGTCTTTATAGAGGAAAGAGTCGCTTAAGAGCTGCAGCAGTTCCCGCTCTTCACCGGGATGGGTGATTATTTCAGGGTAATAGCCATAGATAAGCCGGTTCTCAAGGAGTCTGTTTTCTGTCAGCAGGCCATGATGATCAACCATCTCCTGGTATGACAGCGGGAAAAGCTGGAACTGGTATTTTCTGCCGGTGAGTGGCTCGTTTATTTTTGCAGTGAGCTCAAAAGATGAGGATCCGGTGGCGATCACCTGGATATCATTCAGCTTATCGGCAAACAATTTAAGGGTAACCCCGATGTTACTGATTCGCTGGGCCTCGTCGATAAATACAATTTTATTTTTACCGACAATGGCCCGCAGCCTGGTCGAGGTGGTATCAGCGAGAAGTTCCCGGACATCGGCTTCATCACCGTTCAGCACAATGTTCGGATAGTCCAGCTCTGAGAGAATATTTTCAATAAGCGTGGTCTTGCCCACCTGCCTGGCACCGAGGACAATGATCACCTTGCCCCTGAAGAGCCGCCCGGTAATGTTTTTCTGCAAGTGTCTTTTTATAATATTATTCTGTTTCATCCTTGTTATATTATATGAATTTTTCATTCAGGTCAACATGTGACACTGATAGAATACGAGATGCTGAAAGGGGCTGAACAGAAAAAGAAAAAGGCCCGATATTTCGGGCCTTTTCGGACAGTATCGGATGATACTGGAATGTGTGATGGTGGCGATGCAGGGACTTGAACCCCGGACACCACGGATATGAGCCGTGCGCTCTAACCAGCTGAGCTACATCGCCGTACCTGATAGAGTACCTGTCGGAGAAATGCTACTTAGCAGGATCAGGTAAAGTTTGTCAACAGGAAAGTAAAGAGTCCTTTCACCCGTATGAACGGATGAAAGGACTTCCGGTATATAAACTGCCAATGTTCCGGCAGGGTGGGTGGGTTACATCATACCGCCCATACCGCCCATGCCACCCATGCCGCCCGGAGGCATGCCGCCGCCGCCCGCGGCCGCGTTCTCGTCCTCGGGTTCGTCGGCGATCATGCATTCGGTAGTCAGCAGCAGGCCGGAGACAGAGGCCGCGTTCTGCAGGGCAGAGCGGGTGACCTTGGTCGGATCAATAACACCTGCCTTGATCAGGTCTTCGTATTCTTCGGTAGCCGCGTTGAAGCCGTTGGGGCCGTCCAGGTTCTTGACATGCTCGACAATGACGGAACCTTCACGACCGGCATTGGCGGCGATCTGACGGACCGGCTCTTCCAGGGCCCGGGTAACGATATTTTTACCCAGGGCCTGTTCGCCGTCAAGTTTCAGTTTGTCGAGAGACTTGAGGCAGCGCAGGTAGGCAACGCCGCCGCCCGGCACAACGCCTTCCTCGACCGCTGCGCGGGTCGCGTTGAGGGCGTCCTCAACCCGGGCCTTCTTCTCTTTCATCTCGACCTCGGTGGCTGCGCCGACATTGATGACCGCAACGCCGCCGATCAGTTTGGCCAGCCGCTCCTGCAGCTTCTCGCGATCATAGTCGGAGGTGGTGTCGTCGATCTGGGTCCTGATCTGCTTGACCCGCGCTTCCAGCTTATCCTTGTCGCCCGCGCCGTCAATGATGGTGGTGTTGTCCTTGTCGACCACAATCCGCTTGGCGGTGCCGAGGTCATTGACGGTCACGTTCTCCAGTTTGATGCCGAGATCCTCGGTAATGACCTGGCCGCCGGTGAGGATGGCAATGTCTTCCAGCATGGCCTTGCGGCGGTCTCCAAAGCCGGGGGCCTTGACCGCGGCGATGTTCAGGGTGCCGCGCAGCTTGTTGACCACCAGGGTTGCCAGTGCTTCGCCGTCCACGTCCTCGGCGATAATGAAAAGCGGCTTGCCCATCTTGGCTACGGCTTCGAGGATGGGCAGCAAATCTTTCATGTTGCTGATCTTCTTCTCGTTGATCAGGATCAGCGGATCCTCCATGTTGACTTCCATCCGGTCCGGATCAGTCACAAAGTAGGGGGAGAGGTAGCCGCGGTCAAACTGCATGCCCTCGACCACGTCCAGGGAGGTCTCCATGGACTTGGCCTCCTCGACCGTGATAACCCCTTCCTTGCCGACCTTGTCCATGGCCTCGGCAATGATGTTGCCGATGGTCTCGTCGTTGTTGGCGGAGATGGTGCCGACCTGGGCGATTTCCTTCTGCTCCTTGGTTGACTTGGAAATGCTGCGGAGTTCGGCCACAACAGTCTCAACAGAAGCGTCAATGCCGCGCTTTATCTCCATGGGGTTGGAGCCGGCGGCCACCAGCTTGGCGCCTTCACGGTAAATGGCCTGGGCCAGGATGGTGGCGGTGGTCGTTCCGTCACCGGCAACATCAGAGGTCTTGGAGGCAACCTCTTTGACCATCTGGGCGCCCATATTCTCGAACTTGTCCTTGATTTCGACTTCCTTGGCCACGGTGACGCCGTCCTTGGTGATGACCGGCGCGCCGAATGATTTTTCAATCAGAACGTTACGGCCCTTGGGCCCAAGGGTGACCTTGACGGCGTTGGCAAGGGTGTTTACACCGCTCAGCATGGCCTCGCGGGCCTTTGCTCCATATTTCAACTCTTTTGCAGACATATCTTCAAACTCCTTGTACGAATTTTTTAGTTTTCAACCACGCCAAGAATATCATCTTCACGCATAATGAGGTAATCGTCTCCATCAATCTTGACGTCGGTCCCGCCGTATTTGGAGAAAAGAACCCGATCACCGACCTTGACATCCATCGCGACACGTTCGCCGTTGTCATTTTGTTTGCCCGGTCCCACGGCAACGATTTCGCCTTCAGCCGGCTTTTCCTTGGCTGAGTCGGGAATGATGATGCCGCCGGCGGTTTTTTCTTCCTCCTCCAATCTCTTGACCAGGATACGGTCATTCAATGGACGAATTTTCATTGACTTCCTCCTTCCTACAAAAAGTTCGATTGATTGATTTGGTTTGAGCCGGGATTTGTGTTTTTGTCCTTTCCGGCCCAACTACGCTAAATTCGGACAAAAACCACTTTTAAGTCCGTTTCGGATGCGCAAAACAATAGTGATGGTTTTTGAAAAATCAAGGGATGGGATGAAAAAAAATTACCCTGAAAAACAGCCCGGTCCGGACAGGGGATTGCCGGGCTGTTTTTCAGGGTAACAGGGCGGAAGCGGTGCGGGGGGAGTGTCAGCCGACCCGGACCAGCCAGTTATACTTGTCCTCTTTCCTGCCCCATTGCAGGTCCTGAAGCTCGTTGAAGAACAGGGTGGCCAGTTCGCCTGATTTGCCGTTGTTGATGACGATGGCTTTGTCGTTGTAGCAGAGCTCGCCGATGGGCGAGATGACCGCGGCCGTCCCGGTGCTGAAGATCTCTTTCAGCTCACCGTTGTCGGCCGCTTCAATAACCTCGTCAATGGAAACCGGCCGCTCGGTGGTCTTGTGGCCGAGATCTCGGGCCAGGGTCAGGACCGAGTCCCGGGTTATTCCGGGCAGGATGGTGCCGCCCAGGGGCGGGGTGATGATTTCGTCGCCGATGACAAAAAAGATGTTTGAGGTGCCGACTTCTTCAATATATTTGCGTTCGATGGCGTCGAGCCAGAGGACCTGGGTGTAGCCTTTTTCCTGGGCCTCGACCAGGGCACGCACGCTGGCGGCATAGTTGCCGCCGGTCTTGGCTTCGCCGACGCCGCCCCGCACCGCCCGGACATAGGTGTTTTCCACGTGGATCCTGACCGGGTTGAATCCCTCGGCGTAATAGGCGCCGACCGGGCTCATGATGATGAAAAAGAGGTACTCTTCCGAGGGTCTGAGGCCAAGGGCCGGTTCGGTGGCGATCATGGTGGGCCGGATGTAGAGGGTCGCGCCCTCGGCCTCGGGAATCCAGTCGCGCTCCAGGTAGACCAGGGCCTTGAGCACCTTGAGGATTTCACCGGTCGGGATTCGGGGCATGCACAGACGCAGGGCCGAGTCGTTGAGCCGTTTCAGGTTGTCTTCCGGCCGGAACAGCAGGGGTTGGTTGCCGGCGCCGCGATACGCCTTGAGGCCTTCGAAGATTTCCTGGCCGTAATGAAAGACCATGGCGGCCGGATCAATGGTAAAGTCTCCGTATGGGCATATCTCGGCGTTGTGCCAGCCTTTTTCACGGTTCCAGCGCATGGAGAACATGTGGTCCGTGAAGTGGGTGCCGAAGCCGAGATTGTTTTGGTCCGGCTTTTCCTTGCGGCGACTGTTTTCCACCTTGTTGAGCGTGACTTCCAGTTCCTTGTTAAGCATTGTTGATTCCTGTTTGCCGATCAGGTCGTATGGTTAATCCGCAATCCGTAAATATTCATCAAATGTGATAAATTCGTAAGAAGTATTAATACCGGCCGAGAACTGCGATAATTCAATAAGTTACAACGCTGATCCGTCGGACTGGCGCCTTTGAGCGCTTGCCCTGCATCCGTAACGGGTCCGGGCATTGTTATTTATTTTGCTTTGTCCCGGAAGGATTTGTATAATCTCGTAATGGTCAGGAACAGAGAAGAACAGCAAACCACCCACCCGGCTCCGGCCATGGAACGTCCCCTGAACCCGATTCAGGCCCGGTTCTTTTTCATCATCTTTGTTCTGTCAATGCTGGCGCTCGGTTGGGTCCTGTGGCCCTTCTGGCAACTGCTTATTCTCGCCTTTCTGCTGGCCGGCATCTTTCGGCCCATCTATACCTGGCTCTGCCGCTGGATGTCGGCGTGGCTGGCCTCGCTTCTGACCTGCGGCCTGATTTTCCTGATCGTCTTTGTGCCGCTCACGTTCTGCATCGGCGCCCTGTCAACCGAGACGCTCAGCCTGTACCAGTTGGTCAAGGACTCCAACCTGCTGCTCAAAGTACAGCAATTCGTTCAAAATAATACATTGGTCCTTGAGGCACAAGAAGTTCTCGCCGGCCTGGGCATAAATTTCCAGCCGGGCGACCTGACCGGCGGTCTGTCCAGGCTTGCCGGAACCGTCGGCATGTTCATCTACGGCCAGGCCTCGGTCTGGGCCGGAAACATTATGAGTTTCGCGCTCCAGTTCTGTATCCTGCTCCTCGTGGTCTACTTTCTGCTGATGGAGATTGACCGGCTTCTGGTCTTTCTCATGCGGCTCTCGCCCCTGCCCGATGATCAGGACCAGCTTCTGCTCAACAAGTTCATGGAGATTGCCGGCGCCATCCTGGTGGTGAATGGTGTCAGCGGTCTGCTGCAGGGTTTTCTGGGCGGGGTCTTTTTTGCCGTGCTCGGGCTCAAGTCTCCGGTTCTCTGGGGCAGTGTCATGGCGGTCCTGGCTTTTCTGCCCATCTTCGGTATTGGTCTTGTCCTGCTTCCCACTGCGGTCATTCTGTTTGTCGGGGGGAGCCTGGGCCAGGCGGTTCTGACCGTTGTCTTTTACGGTGTCCTTTCCTTTACGGTGGAGTACCTGCTCAAGCCCAAGTTTATCGGTGATCATGTCAGGATGCATACCCTGCTTGTCTTTCTGGCGATCCTGGGGGGGATGAGTGTGTTCGGGGTGCTGGGGATAATTTACGGGCCCCTTATTGTGACGGCCTTCCTGACCCTGTCCGACCTGTATATAGATGTGTACCGGAACGGCGTGGTCATGGAAGAGGAGGGTTCACGGTGAGTCCGTAAGTGGGCAGGTAGTAAAGTCGCAGAGTTACAAACCCTGTGACGAGTTACGTGAGGCCGATATGAAAGATGAATGGACTGTCGCTGATCTGCTGCGGACGTCAAGCGCGTACTGGCGGGGCTGTGCTCTGCAGGCGGCCGTCAGGCTGGGGGTGTTTACCGTTCTTGGGGAGAGCCGCTTGAGCGCGGCCGCGGTGGCTGCCCGGATCGGGGCGGATGCGCGCGGCGCCGAATACCTGCTCAACGCGCTTGCGGCAATGGGGCTGCTGGTCAAGGACGGCGGGGAGTATGGGAACACCTCGTCATCCCGTGAGCTGCTCAGCCGGACATCACCCGGGTACATGGGCCATATTATCCTGCATCATCATCACATCCTGGACGGCTGGGCCCGGCTGGATGAGGCGGTCAGGAGCGGGAGACCGGTGGAGAAACGTTCCTGGGGCGAGGAGGTGGAGCGGGAGAGCTTTCTCATGGGAATGTTCAACCTGGCCATGCTGAACGCTCCAAAAGTTGCGTCAGCCATAGATCTTTCAGGCCGCCGTCGCCTGCTGGATCTGGGCGGAGGTCCCGGGACCTATGCCATTCACTTCTGTCGGGCCAACCCGGAACTGAGCGCGGTCATCTATGACCGGCCGACCACCGAACCCTTTGCCCGCCGGATCATCCGCGGCTTTGGCATGGAGGGGCGCATTGAGTTTGTCGGCGGCGATTTTACAAGTGATCCCGTCAGCGGCGGCCCCTATGACGCTGCCTGGCTCTCCCATGTCCTCCACAGCAACGGGCCTGATGCGTGCCGGCAAGTTCTTGGCAAGGTCGTTGATGTCATGGTTCCCGGCGGTTTGATCATGATCCACGAATTTGTTCTGGACGACGAGAAGGACGGGCCGGAGTTCGCCGCT
>JAJRTB010000176.1 GCA_024278495.1 Deltaproteobacteria bacterium | reverse complement strand
TTTTTCATGACGCCGGATTTATCCAGGAGGAGTCTGACGACGAGGGCACCGGCGCCAAGTACACCAGAGTTCACGAGGAACGATCAATTCTGTTTGTCCAGGAGTACCTGGTTTCCATGGGGAGAAGTGAGCAGGCGGGCACAAAGTGCGGTCAGATGATCCAGTGTACCAAGCTGAGCAGCAAACCCATGGCTTTGAATTTCGAGTCGAAAGAAATCCGCCTGATGGGCTTTCTTCTCGGCACCGCTGATATTATCGCCCAGATGGCTGACCGGGTATATCTTGAGCGGTTGCCGCTCCTTTTTGAAGAGCTGAAGGAGGGGGGCGTTCCCGGCTATGAGTCGTCTGTTGACATCTATCACCAGACGGTCACATTTTTCCAGGAAGTTATAAAAAAGAGACTGTTTCAGGACTTTGAAGGGGTGGTGGACGCCGCGCGTTATCATTTCAAGCATCGTTGGAATATTGATCAGAACCTCTATCTGGAGGCCATTGAGAACAACATCAATTATATTGAATATCTGAACAAAACCTGCCCGCGTGACAGGAATTCGTACAGACATTACCTGCGGCGACAGGTGAATTACTGATGGACCCGTAAAAAGTCGGAAATCCTGGCTGAACACTACGAAAATTCAACCAGTTACAACGCTGACACGTCGGATTCAGGGATTTTATTCGAATCCGGCTGTCAGAGGTGAACAACGAGATTGAGAGAGGTACGGGCTATGGCTGAAACAATGTGTGTGCAGGTCAGAAAGTGCAGCTTGAGAAAAAAACCCTCTTTTCTCGGAGCACCTCTTCGTGATCTGGATTATGGGGACCAGGTGACCATTGATGAAACGAGGAACTCCTGGGTCAGGGTCACACCGGTCGACGGGAAGGGAAGCGGCTGGCTGCACCTCTCCGCTCTGACTGAAAAGAAAATTATCCTGGGCCACGACAGTCCGGAAGTGAAAACCGGCGCGTCCAGTGACGAGATCGCCCTGGCCGGCAAGGGATTCAACCGCCAGGTGGAGGAGAGATTCAAACAGAACAACAGGAATGTTGATTTCGCACCCATTGACGCCATGGAAAAAATTGTCATTTCTCAGGCAGAGATGCACGCTTTTCTCGTGGACGGGGGCCTTGACAGTCTCGGGGAGGGGCAGACATGAAGCACCTGACACGACGCGATTTTATGGAATACCTTGGACGAATGGGGCTGGCCGGCACGATTCTGCCGCGTTCTGTCGCCGGATGGGGGCTGGATCTCCCCATAAGCCTTGACGAAGCAGCCGGGTACGCCTCTTCCATCATGAAGGGGGGAAAGGCCGCCATGAAGGCCATGGAAGACTTTACCCCTGAGCAGGAATACTATATCGGCCGAACCGTTGGCGCGGTTGTGCTGAGCAGATATAAACCTTTGAAAAACGAGACTGCCAACCATTACCTGAACCTGGTCGGCCAGACCCTCGCCCTGGCCTCTGATCTGCCAGAGGTCTTTAACGGCTATCATCTCCTCATCCTCGATTCGGACGACATCAACGCCTTTGCCACTCCATCCGGCCTTATTTTCGTCACCCGCGGCATGGTCCGTTGCTGCAGCAACGAAGGTGAGCTTGCTGCCGTTCTTGCCCATGAAATCGGGCATGTACAGGCAAAACACGGGATTCAGTCCATCGAAAAGGGCCGCATTACCGAGGCCATTGCCATCATCGGTATTGAGGCAACCAAGACCTTTGCAGACAGTGATATCGCCTCGCTGACAGAGACCTTCGAGGGGTCCATAAATGATATTACAACCACCCTGATCAACAATGGGTATTCACGGTCATTTGAAGATGAGGCAGACCAGGCGGCGGTTACCATCCTTGAACGGATAGGGTACAGCCCGGTCAATCTGGTCAACATGTTGAAAATCATGTATCAGCGACTGGATCCCGGTGGCATGGATTTTGCCAGGACACATCCTTCCCCGAAATCCCGGATCAAAAACCTTGAGAAAATCATAAAGCCGGATGCCATGGCCGCTGAAAACTCTACCCGGGCCAGGCGTTTTAAGGCCGCCCTGCAGAATGTGTAACCGGAATTCCGCATTGTGACAGGTACCCGTTGACTCTTAAGCCCCCCAGCGTACACCTGCCTGAGCGACTGTTCATGCTTCTGCACTGCCTTGCAGGAGTCGTCCTTTCTCTTCTGTTATGGCATACAGGACTGCTTACGGAGATAGAGTATAAAACCTTTGACTTCCGGGCGCGTCATGCCGCTTCCGTTTCGGATGTTTCTTCCGACATTATTCTTGTCCAGCTTGACCAGGCAAGCCTGAACTGGGTCGCCGACAATCTGGGTGTGGTCTGGCCCTGGCCCCGGGAACTCTATGGCGCGATTGCTCGAAACTGCAAACGTCGAGGGGCCAGGGTGATAGGTTTCGACGTTTTGTTCACCGAACCGTCTCCTGTCGGGGTGACGGATGACGCATCCCTGGCTGCAGCCATCCGGGAGAACGGCCCATTTGCTCTGGGTTCGGTTTTTCCATCTTCTGTTGCAGCACCCCATAACACATGGCCGAGCGACTTGCCCAGGATAGATTTTCCGGCCCCACCGTATCCTGATTCCGGTTTTTCTCTGCCCGAATACTCCTACGCAACCCTGCCGATCAAACAGATAGGCAGCGCTGCCACCGTCCTTGCCAACGTAAAACAGTTACCTGATCAGGATGGAATTTATCGGCGTGTTCACCCATTTGTCCTGTTCGACGGGACCCTGTTGCCTAATCTCGGCGTGGGCCTCTACCTCGCTGCTGAACCTGATACTGAAATTATCATGGGGGAGAAATCTGTCAAATTGGGTGCCAGAGAAATCCCTGTTGATGAAGCCGGAGCTGCAATTCTCAGGTTTCGCGGCCCTTCGGGAACCTACAGGTCGCTCAACGCCGCGGAGCTGCTCAGGCAGGAATTTCGCCTGCTGAACGGAGAGTTGGGGACGGACGCAGTTTCCCGGGACCTCCAGGGCAAGTATGTTCTGTTTGGTTTTACGGCACCGGGGCTCTATGACCTTCGCCCGACCCCGACGGACGGGGTATTCTCCGGGGTGGAAATTAACGCAACCATTCTCGATAACCTGTTGAGCGGTGATTTTATTCGCCCTGTTTCCGGTCCGGTCACGGTGCTGATCCTTGGTGGCTGTACCCTGGCTTCCGTTTTCCTGGTTTCTTCCTTTTCTTCATTTGCCCTGAAAATCTCAACCGCCCTCATTCTGCTCCCATTTCCCATGATCCTCTCCTGGGTCGCATACAGGTATGGCTGGGATTTTACATTTGTTCCCACCCAGATTTCCGCTGGGACAGGCATGGCGCTGGCGATATTGCGTGCGTACTTTACCACCGCCAGCAAGGAAAAATTTATTCGCCACTCCTTCAAACACTACCTCAGCCCCGTGGTTATCGAAGAGCTCATCAAGGATCCGGAGCGTTTGCAGCTGGGTGGCGAACGAAAGGAACTGACCTTGTTCTTCTCTGATCTGCAGGGGTTTACATCCATCTCAGAGGGATTGTCTCCCGGTGAGTTGATTGAACTGCTCAACGAATACCTGACCGCCATGACCGACATCATCCTTGAAGAAGAGGGGACGGTGGACAAGTATGTCGGCGATGCCATAATCGCTTTCTGGAACGCCCCGCTGGACATGCCGGATCATGCTGAGAGAGCAGTCAGGACAGCTTTGCGCTGCCAGCATAAACTTGCTGAAATGCGCCCGCGGCTGCTGGAAAAGTATGGTCAGGAGCTGTTCATGCGGATCGGTATAAACACCGGCAATGCCATTGTCGGAAACATGGGGTCCTCGTCGCGATTTGATTATACCGTCCTGGGTGATGCGGTGAACCTTGCCGCCCGCCTTGAAGGGGCCAATAAGTTTTTCGGCAGCATGACTATGATTTCCGCTGCCACCAGGGAGCGATTGCCCGGTTCATTTGCCTGCAGAGAGCTTGGCAGGATCAGGGTTGTCGGTCGCTCCGAGCCGGTTCATGTTGCGGAACCCCTGTCATGGAACAGAGTGTCATCCCCGGATTATTCAAGTTTTCACAAAGGTCTTGATCTCTTTTACCAGGGACGGTTCCGGGAAGCGGCTCTTGTTTTTGCAACGACATCGGCCCGGGACCCTGTTGCCGCGAAATATGTGTCATTGTGCCAAAAACTGGCGACGGAGAAGCCCTCCTCATGGGCCGGTGTTTATGAACTGGGAGAAAAGTAGAAAAAATACTCCGCCTTGCGTGGTTCCGCGCAGGCAGGAATATTCTGAAGCGGTCTGCCCGGAGGTTCAGTTGGTCTTTTTCATTGACCTTGCGGGCATCATGGTGCTAATCTGAACGTAAGTGATCAGGGGCACCGCATCTTCGCACGGTCGCGACTGCCCGCATAGTCGCCTATAGCGGTCAGTCGCGCCTGCACGAATCTGTGGCACCCCTGACCACTTACAGATTATGGGTAGGTAAAATCGCAGTGTTACAAACCTTGTGACGAGTTACATCTGAACTATGCCTGAAATTCGTGATGGTGCCCTGCCAGACGTCCCCTGCGGCATATATGGAAGCGTTCGAGCCGTGGTGCATGGCGAACCATGGCCCCGCGGACCGATCACTGCCAACTGCTCCACAGGTGAACATTCACGGTTTCAGATATACCTGAACGTATGACCAATTTTGTTCTGTAGTCAGGGGACGGTTTGAAATCGGGACAAGTCGGAAATTCAGGAATTTTGCGCAATATGTATTCTGAATGGCAATTTTTCAGAGTGATCTTGTTTTTGACGGACAGGGATTGATATCAGAGAGAGGAGTTCATTCATGCTGGTTATCTGTGAGGATTGTGCCAAAAAGTATAATATTGACGAATCCAGGATCAAGGGAAGACGCGCCCGTTTTGCCTGTAATGAGTGCGGTCATATTATCATCATAGACAAGGCGGATCTTTCCAGATCACTGATTCAGAAAAAAAATGAAGAAAACTTCTCCTCTTCATCCACGGTTGACCTCCTCCGGGAGATGGAGGCCCCGTTTACCGCTGACAGCGATTTTCCAGAGACGGCGGGGATATTTGAACAGCCGAGCCAGGAACCTGACCCCGAGGAGAATGACCAGATCGCCGATGTAAAGGTATCCGGTTTGCCCCTGATCGTCACCATCTGTATCGGCACGCTTCTATCGTGCCTCATCATTACCGCCGGCACCATGTATTTATATGTAACGTATGTCGCGGAGTTGATCAGCCAGAGAGTCGATCTGCAGACGGACATGATGGTCACGTCCGTCATGGTGCTGGGCGGAGGCTGGCTGATCGTTTTTCTGCTGATGGCCGGCCTGGCGCGCTCCGTGTCCAGGTCGCTTGTTACTCTTTCCGATGATGTTCATCGTGTAGTGCTTGGTGAAACTGACCGCGAAATTATCGGCCGGGGACCGGTGGAAGTCAGGAAGCTGGCTCAGGTTGTCAATATGTTGGCCAAAAACAGGACAGGCCGCAGGTCCATATGACAGGGCTTTGCCGTCTGTAACATTCTGTTCTGTCGTTGTGCGGGTTAGCCGGGCACGACTGTGACTCAACAGGTAGCAACATATATCCGTCGAATTCACGATTTTTTTTTCGAATCCGACCTTTTCAAGGAGCTGTAGCGGAAACAACATGCTTATTCCGAAAGAAAAGCCATACATGGACGGCTTGAGCAGCTACTACCTTGACACCCTGAAGTTCATCGAGCATCTCCAGGGCGAGATAGGGAACGGCTGCATCTACCTGAAATCGTCTGTCCGTGAAATACTCATCTATTTCGATGAAATGGATATTATTAACGGCGTTATTCAGGAACCGGGCAAGCCGGCTGAGGTCGCACCAAACCTGCAGCCGATCTTTGAACTGCTTCAGCAGCGGAATTACCTGGTCAAGGTGTTCCGTTTTGATCCCAACGCTATATTCTTCTGGGCCCAGATGCCCCCCTATAAAAGATCAAAGACTGATCTGACCACTGATGATATCTCGCTCTCTGACCTTATTGAACGTCTTCATCAGGACAAGGCATCCTGTTTTGTTGAAATGAATTTTGGCAGTCCGGACAAGAGCTGTCTGCTCTTCTTTCACGAGGGTGACTATATCGGCGCGTCCTGTGCCTGGGGGACCGGCGGACTGAATACCTCCAGGCAGGAGCTGACAAAATTTATTGAACTCACCCGCAGTCACAGGGCCGTTCTGACCCTTGGACATTTTGAAAACAGCTCTCAGCCGTCCGTCACAACGGCCGCTCGGGCTGACGCCGGTGACACGCCTGAACCACCTGACGTGGAGGACCAGGTATTCATTTCCAACCTGCCCACTATTCTGGAAGAACTGTTTGCCCTCTATATCTCGGCGGTAAAAAAGAAAGTCAGGGTCGACCCGGTCTCGCTGCTCGAACAGCGCCTCGTGCTCCGGACCGATGACTTTCCCTTCCTCGATCCCTTTAACCTGCCCTTTGAGTACACGGATTCTGTGTTTACCTTTACCGGCAGTGACAACGCCTTTGGGGAAAACATAGCCAGGGCCGTCATCGAATGCGCCTGGGACGTGGTCGAGGAGTATAATGTTCAGAAAAAGTTCAGAAATTCCCTGGCTAAATGGGCTTACCGGCCGGTCCTTGAAGAGCGCGGCTACGCGGTTGTCAGGTAACGGCCGTTTCCCGCTTCCTCACTCTCTCCGCATCTTTCCGGCGAGCTGGCCGCAAGCCGCCGAAATATCTTCCCCCCTGCTCTGACGGATAAACACAGTGAAGCCCTTCTGCCGCAGAAAATGCTGGAACCACAGCACCCTGTCCCGGCCGGGACTCACGTACTTGCCGCCCGTATCGTTCACGGCCAGGAGGTTGATCTTGCAGGGAATGTCCCTGAGCAGATCGGCCAGTGCCCTTGCATCCTTCTCAGAATCATTGACCCCCTTCAGCAGGGTATACTCAAACATGATCCGCTGTCTTTTTTTACGTTGAAAGCGCCTGCACGCCTCGATCAGCTCCTCTATTGGATACTTCCTGTTCACCGGCATCAGCTGATCACGGGTTTCGTTATCAGGGGCATGCAGGGACACGGCAAGGTTGACATCGGTCCTCAGGCCAAGTTCCAGCATTTGCGGGACAAGTCCGCAGGTGGAAACGGTAATGCGGCGGTTGGAAAAGTCCAGACCCCGTTGTTCCGTCAGGATCGAGACGGCCTGAAGCAGGCTGTCCAGGTTGGCCAGGGGCTCACCCATGCCCATGAAGACCAGGTTGGTCAATCTGCCCCGGTTCCGTCTCAGCATCCAGTCCCGGACCGCGCAGACCTGATTGATTATTTCAGCCGTGGCGAGATTGCGCTTAAAGCCCATGGCCCCGGTCATGCAGAAGGCACAGCCCATGGCGCAGCCTGCCTGGGAAGAGACGCAGAGGGTGTTGCGGCCCTCCTCTGGAATCAGGACTGATTCAATGATTGCGCCGTCCTCCAGGACAAAACCGAATTTGACCGAGCCGTCCCGGGACATTTCGGTAACCGGACTGTCGAACCTGCTGATCCGGGCATGACGGTTCAGCAGAGCACGGAACTCTTTGGCCAGATCGGTCATCTGGTCAAAATCCGTGATACCCGGCCGGTACAGCCAGGCCATGATCTGTCTGCCCCTGAAAGCGGGCTGGCCGAGACGTTCCACGTAGCGGATCAATCCCTCCTGGTCCAGGTCCTTTACATCGACTCTGGCTGTCGCCGCTTTGCTGTCCGTCATGGTTATAAAGCCCGATGATGTTCCGGTTTAAGGGAAAGAGCCCCGGAAAGGGCCTGGTCAAGAATATGGATAAATTTTTCCCGATCCCGGCTCAGCCTGCCGTCAAGGCTGAAATAGTTTGAAGCATGGTTGGCCTGGAACTGGGTCCGGTCAAGGGTCAGGAGGGTCAGCATGGTCCGCAGTTCCCTGAACAGCGTTTCCAGGTCGGGCAGGGTAAAGCGACCGGATTTCTGCTGCCGGGCCAGCGGCGTATTGTCGAGGATCATCAGGGTAAGAACAGCGATCTGGCTGGGGCCCATGGCGTTTAACACTTCTGCCGTGGAGCGGGCGTGGGCCTGAGACATCCCTGGCCCGGCTATACCAAGCAGAACCGTTACGGAAAGAAACAGCCCGGTTTCGCGGATCCGCTGGCCGGCCCGGATCATCTCTTCAGGCCCGGCTCCCTTGCAAATTGTTCGCAATACATCCGCATGGCCGGATTCCAGCCCCATGTACACGCGGCCAAGGCCCAGATTCTTGAGCTGCGTGAGTTCTCCCGGGCTGCGCGCCATGATGTCCCCGGCATTGGCATAAAGGCCGACCCGCCTGATCCAGGGCAGCTTTTCGCGAATAGAGCGCAACAGGGTAACAAGCTCTGCCTGGGGCATGGCCAGGGCATCGCCGTCAGCGAGAAAAACGGTCTTCTGCCTGCGGCAGTACCGGGCGGCAAAATCAAGGTCACGGTGTATGGTTTCAGGATCCTTGATCCGGAAACTCCTGTCCCGATAGGCTCCGCAGAAGGTGCAGCGGTTATGCGAACAGCCGACCGTGACCTGAAGGATGATGGAATTCGCTTCACTGGGCGGTCGTATTATGTCGCCCTCGTAATGCATACCCTTTCAGCCTGGTCGGATCAGCTGTTTTTCGCCGCGAACTCTGCCATGAATTCGACCAGGCGGACTACACCGTCCCGGGGAAAGGCGTTGTAGATAGAGGCCCGGCAGCCGCCGATGGAACGATGGCCTTTCAACCCGTCCAGTCCGATCGCAGCCGCTTCAGCGATAAACTTTGCCTCAAGTTCGGCCGTGGGCAGGTTGAAGGAGATGTTCATCATGGAACGCGATCCGACCTCGGCGTGGCCCCGGTAGAAATCAGTGGCATCGATGGCATCGTACACAAGCGACGCCTTCTCGTTGTTGATCCGTTCCATGGCCGCAACTCCACCGTTGTTTTTCAGCCATTTCATGACCTCGCCCACGCAGTAAATGGCAAAACAGGGCGGGGTGTTGAACATGGACCCCTTGTCGGCATGGGTTTTGTAACGGAGCATGGTGGGAATGGAATCATCACCGCGGTCAAGCAGATCGTCGCGGATTATAACGATGGTTACCCCGGCCGGCCCCATATTTTTCTGTGCTCCCGCGAAAATAAGGCCGAACCGGCTCACATCAACCCGGCGCGAGAGGATGTCAGATGACATATCGCAGACAAGGAGAGTATCGGTTTCAGGAAAGCTCTTGAACTGGGTGCCGTAAATGGTGTTGTTGGAGACAAAATAGAGATACTCGCTGGCCGGGTCAACAGTGTACTCCCCGGTTGAGGGCACGCGGTTAAAGGTCGTGTCTTCACTTGAGTAGGCGACATCAATTGCACCGAACAGCCGTGCCTCCCTGATGGCCTTTTTTGACCAGGTTCCGGTATTGATATAGGTTGCTTTTTTCCCGCCCCCGGCCAGAAAATTCATGGGAATCATGTAAAACTGGGAAGAAGCGCCACCCTGGAGAAAAAGGATCTTGTAGTTGTCGGGGACGTTCATGTTTTCGCGGACCAGGGCCTCGGTTTCCTCTGCCACGGCCATGAACTCCTTGCTGCGGTGGCTCAGCTCGATCAGGCCGATTCCCCTGTCCCTGTAGTTGACAATATCCCTGGCTGCCTGTTCCAGGACGGAATAGGGCAGGGTGGACGGACCGGGGCTGAAATTATAAATTCGTTCCGGCATGTTCTTCTCCCATGATTTTCGAGTTTCGAGTTTATACGCAATACGTCCGGGGCAACAGATTTGTCATTTATCCGGGCGGGTCAGCGCTGTCCGGCGGAACTGATCTGGCGCAGGGCCTCGTAGAGGACGATTCCAGCGCACATGCCGAGGTTGAGGCTGCGGATCCGGTTGTTACTCATCGGGATGGTATAACAGCGGTCCCGGTAGAGCGCAATAATTTCTTCGGGCAACCCCTTTGTTTCCCTGCCGAAAACCAGATAACTGCCCGGATTAAAACGGGCCTCGTGCAGGGAGGTATCCGTCCTGGTGGTAAAGAAGAAGAGCGACTCTTCGTCCGCCGCCTCAAGAAAGCTGTCCAGGCTGTCCCAGTGGCGGATATTGACATAGGGCCAGTAATCGAGCCCGGCCCGTTTCAGGTGCTTGTCGTCTATACTGAAACCCAGGGGGTGCACCAGGTCGAGGATCGTGTCCGTAGCTCCGCAGAGGCGGGCTATTGATCCGGTGTTTGGCGGGATCTCCGGTTCGACCAGGACTATGTGAAGCGGTTCAGGGCGCATGACCTTCCGTAGATTCCTCTGTCAGGCCGCAATCTCCAGTGTTCGGGCCGGGGGGCCGCAAATGAAGTTGCAAATTTATAAATTCGCTTTACATTAATAAGACTGTATCCTGTGTCAGGAGGAACTCTTCTGCCTGAATCAGGCATTATACTCTATTATACGGGATACGAAAACCTTTAACTCTTTGAATCAGTACAGGTGATATGGCGCTTATTGTTCAAAAATTCGGCGGCACGTCGGTGGGCAGCACGGAGAAGATCAGGGCTGTTGTCCAGCGGGTGCTCGGCTACCATAAACAGGGACATAAGATGGTGGTGGTTCTTTCCGCCATGTCCGGTGAAACCGACCGGCTCATCAACCTTGCCCGGGATATCCAGAAGATACCTGATCCGCGCGAAATGGACATGCTTGTTTCAACCGGCGAGCAGGTGACGGTGGCGCTTTTTGCCATGGCCGTCAATGAGGCCGGATTCGACGCTATTTCTCTATTGGGCGACCAGGTCGGTATCCGGACATCAGGTCTGCACACCAGGGCCCGTATCAGAAATATCGAAAGCAAACGGATTTTCACTCATCTTGATGAAGGAAAAATCGTGACCATTGCCGGGTTTCAGGGGGTCACCGAGAGTGGAGATATCACCACCCTGGGCCGCGGCGGCTCTGATACAACCGCGGTCGCGCTGGCAGCCGCCCTCAAGGCGGACGCGTGCGAAATTTTCACAGATGTCGACGGGATCTATACCACGGATCCGAACATCTGCCCAAAGGCCCGCAAGATTGATCGCATATCCTACGATGAGATGCTTGAGCTGGCCAGCCTTGGCGCCAAGGTCCTGGATATTCGCTCGGTCGGTCTGGCAAAAAAATACCGGGTACCGGTACATGTGCGTTCAACGTTTACGGAAAATGATGGAACTTGGGTTGTCGAGGAGGAAAAAAATATGGAATCCATGCTGGTTTCCGGTGTGACCTACAGCAAAAACGAGGCAAGAATTACCCTGAACAAGGTCCCGGATCAGCCGGGTGTGGCCGCTCAGATTTTTTTGCCCATCTCCGATGCCGGAATCATCGTAGACATGATTATTCAAAACACCAGGGCCGGCTCGCTCACCGATATGACCTTTACTGTTCTGCGCACCGATTATGACCGGGCCATGGACCTGCTCAAGGGCATTGCCAAGGAGATCCAGGCGGAGTCCGTGACCGGTGACGAAAACATTGCCAAGGTCTCCATTGTCGGCGTGGGCATGCGAAACCACTCCGGCATTGCCTCCACCATGTTTCAGATCCTGGCCAAGGAGGGGATCAACATCATGATGATATCAACATCCGAAATCAAGGTTTCCTGTATTATTGAAGAGAAGTATACGGAACTCGCTGTCCGGGCCCTGCATGACGCCTTTGCCCTGGACAAGGAAAATATTCCGGTTGAGGAGAAGATATAACATCCCCCTGCCTGCTTGTTTCGCAAGACAGGCATCCAACAATACAAAGCGAGCAGCCATGACCATCGAGATATACGACACAACCCTTCGTGACGGCACCCAGGCCGAGAACTTTAACCTTTCCGCCGACGACAAGGTCCGGATAACAAAAAGGCTTGACCGGCTGGGGATCGATTTTATTGAAGGCGGCTGGCCGGGCTCAAATCCCCAGTCAGTTGAGTATTTTGAGAAGATCCGTGGCGTGACCATGACTCATGCCATGATTACCGCCTTTGGCTCAACCCGTCATTTCAAAAACGAGCCGGCCAATGATCCTAATCTGAAGGCCCTGCTGGATGCCGGAACCCCCGCGATAACTATCTTTGGCAAGAGCTGGGATATTCATGTCTTTGACGCGCTCAGGATAGAGCTCGATGACAACCTGCAGATAATTGAGGACTCCCTGGCCTTTCTCCGGCCCCACGTCAAGGCCCTGATCTATGACGCCGAGCATTTTTTCGACGGGTTCAAAAACAAACCCGACTATGCCCTTGCGACCCTGGGCCGCGCGGTGAAGGGGGGCGCCCAGAC
>JAJRTB010000175.1 GCA_024278495.1 Deltaproteobacteria bacterium | reverse complement strand
GCGGTCAAATCCAAGGCGATCAGGCATTTCTTCCTGGTCGGCGGCTGCGACGGCGCCAAGCCGGGCCGTGACTACTACACCAAATTCGTCGAGCAGGTGCCCGACGACTGCGTGGTTCTGACCCTGGCCTGCGGCAAGTTCCGCTTCTTTGACAAGGATCTGGGCGATATCGGCGGTATCCCGCGTCTGCTTGACGTGGGCCAGTGCAACGACGCCTACTCAGCCATCAAGATCGCCGTGGCCCTGGCTGACGCCTTTGAATGCGGCGTCAATGACCTGCCGCTCTCCATGATCATTTCCTGGTACGAGCAGAAGGCGGTGGCCATCCTGCTGACCCTCCTGCACCTGGGGATCAAGGATATCCGGCTCGGACCCTCCCTGCCGGCCTTTATCACCCCGGCCGTGCTCCAGGTCCTGGTGGACAACTTTGATCTCAAGCCGGTTGCCGACACGCCGGAAGAGGATCTTGCCACCATCCTGGCGGCGTAAACCTTGCCCCTCCGTGGCGGTCGGGTCCCAATGGGACCCGGCTGCCACTCCTTTTCCCCGCGGAAAGAATAAAAACGAGCATGGCATCAATGACAACAGAACAACATCATAAAACCTACGCCATCATGCCAGGAATACACATGGGGATGCTGACCCCGGACGATATGGAGCGCATCGCCGCTCTCTGCCGCAAGTACGATATTCCGGCGGCCAAGGTCACCGGAGCCCAGCGCCTCGCCTTCCTGGGATTGCCGCCTGAACGGCTGGCCGAATTGAAAGAGGAGCTGCGGATTCCGGACTCTCTGCCCCATACCCGCAACCGGGTCCATTATGTCCAGGCCTGTCCCGGCAGCACCTGGTGCAAGTACGGCACAGGTAACTCCCTGGACCTGGCAACCAGGATCGAAAAGATCGAGCTGAACGGTCCCCTGCCCTACAAGGTCAAAGTCGGGATCTCCGGCTGCCGTATGTGCTGCTGTGAATCGTGGATCCGGGACGTGGGGCTCATCTCGCAGAAAAACGGCTGGAAAATGATCTTCGGCGGCAACGGCGCGGGCAGGCCCAGGATCGGCGACGCGGTCGCGGAAGACTTAAATGACAGGGAAGCCGTGGCGCTGGTCGAAAAATGTCTTAATTTTTATATTGAGAACGCCAGGTACAAGACCCGCAGCGCCCGGTTCATGGAACGGTTCGGAATCGAGGCGCTGAAAAAGGGCTTGTTCGGTTAATTTCCAGGAAACCGGAGGGAAAAAGTATGCAATGCCCCGGACAGGACAGCCGCTACTGGGTCGGCGAGGATGTGTTTGAAACCAACTGCCCCAAGTGCGGTCACAGTGTGGAATTCTTCAAGGACGACAGCCAGCAGAAATGCCGCAAATGCGGTCACCGGATCTTAAATCCCAAGATCGATTTCGGCTGCGCCTCCTACTGCCCCTACGCGGATCAGTGCCTGGGCTCGATGCCCCCGGAACTGCTGGCCAGGCGCGATGACCTGTTCAAGGACAAGCTGGCCATTGCCATGCGCAAATATTTCGGCCAGGACCACCGCAGAATCAAGCACGCCGAGAGCGTGGCCTCCTATGCTGAAGAAATCGGAAAAATGGAGAAGGGAAATATGGCGGTCATCATGGCCGCGGCCTATCTCCACGATATCGGCATCAGGGAGGCGGAGCGCAAGTTCAACTCCTCCGCCCCCAGGTACCAGCACACTGAAGGCCCGCCCGTGGCCAGGGAGATCCTGACCGGCCTCAAGGCGGAAGAGGAGCTGATCGAGGAGGTTTGCGACATCATCGGTCACCATCACCTCCCCCGGGAGGATGAGACCATCAACTTCAAGGTCCTCTACGACGCTGACCTGATCGTCAACCTCGATGAGAGGTACCGGGAAAAACCGCCCACCGGCGAGAAACTGGAAACCGTGCTGAATACATCTTTTCTGACCGACTCGGGCCGACGGGTTGCCAAAAAGGCCCTGCTCAAGCTGGCCCGATAAATACAAAAAGGGGATGAACCATGAAAACCGTGCGCAAAATTATTGAAATTGATGAAGAACTCTGCACCGGCTGCGGCGACTGCGTGCCGGACTGCGCCGAGGGGTCCCTGGAGATCGTTGACGGCAAGGCGCGGCTAGTGGAAGACAGGCTCTGCGACGGGCTCGGGGCCTGCATCAAATCCTGCCCCACCGGGGCTCTGACCATTGTTGAGCGTGAGGCCGACGAGTTTGACGAAAAGGCGGTGGAGGAATTCCTGGCCGCAAAGGAGAAGAAAGAAGCACCGCCAATGATGGGCGGCGGCTGTCCTTCGGCCCGGCTCCAGTCGCTCCAACCCACCCCCTGCGACACGGCCAACATCCCCGGAACCCAGGAAGGGTCCACCCTGTCCCACTGGCCGATCCAGATCCGGCTGGTACCCGCTGCGGCCCCGTTTCTTGAAAACAGCGACCTGCTGGTGGCGGCCGACTGCACGGCGGTGTCCTACCCCAACATCAACAGGGATTTTGTCGCCGGCCGGGTGGTCATGATGGGCTGCCCCAAGTTTGACGACGCGCCCATGTACGTGGAGCGGTTTACCGAAATTTTTCAAAGCGGCAAGGTCAACTCGGTGACCGTGCTGATCATGGAGGTGCCCTGCTGTTCCGCCATGCTGCAGATCATCAAAAAGGCCAGGGACGATGCCGGTTCAAACGTCCCGGTCCGCCAGGTTGTCATCTCGACCCAGGGGCAGATCATCAACGATCAGAACTGGTAATTTTGACAACCGCGCAAGAACCTGTAAACACCAACCAGAAACAGCGATAATTCAACGAGTTACACTGCTGACCCGTCGGATTCGCATCTTTTTGCGAATCCGACATTTTTTCCACTCCTGCTTTTTCCGCATCCGGACACATACCGAGGGAGACAGCAAACAGGACAAAGAACAAAAAAAACTCCTCCTCCCGAATCGGCTTATTCGGGAATCTCTCTCCGTTGGCGGCGCTTGCGCCGCCAACGGTATTTCAACCCGGCCCCCATAAACACCGCGCCCAGCGCCGACACCACGTAACGGGCCACCGGTATATCGATGCCGACCAGGGCCTTAAAGATCAGCAACCCGCCAAGCAATATCAGGAGCCAGTCTGTGGCGGCCGACAACCGACAACCCAATACCATGCCTGTTTTTTTCAGATCCATATACCCACCCTACCACAGGGTGCGTCAACTGCAAAGGTTAGCGACAGAGTTCTTGATTTGTCTCTGGATTTCCCACCCAACCCTGTGCTACAATAGAATCAAACCAGCAGGCTGAACCGACACGCCAGCCACAACGGACAGTGAAAGCGTGCGCCGCCACACCTGATACAAACAGTGCTTCGTGCAACATGCAGGGAAACACAAAAACAGCTGAAACCCTGACGAAGCAGCGTTTCAGGTAATCCCACTTTCCCGGCACAACAAGAGAGGGCGAATCATGAGCCAGAAAACGTGTGATATATGCAAAAAAACATCTGATACCCTGCAGACCTGTAAAAGCTGCGGCAGCAGGTACTGCAAAAAATGCCAGAGTCAATCCACCAACCAGAACTTCTGCAAAAACTGCGTCAGTATGGAAGGTGTTGTGAGCAAGGGTTGATGCCCTCTCCCGGGGCCGGTGATTCTGCTGAATCGACACTCCGGTCAACCAGGTGCCAGCTCCTGATCCGTTGAACAATTCCCGGCGCTATCAGACCGGCAACAGTCTGCGCAAAGCGTGTACGGTGTTGAGCCGGTATGCATCGCTTCTTGTCCTGCTGACTCTGCTTTACCTCCCCCCTTCTCTGACCCGGGCCGCAGAATTCCGGGTGAATACAGGTTTCGACAAAAACGACCTGGTCCCCGGCAACGGGCTCTGTGTCGCCTATATCATAGTCTTCCCGCCCTATGTCCTGCCCTTCTGTTCCCTGCGGGGAGCTATTGAGGAGACAAACGCCCTGCCCGGACCGGACACCATTCTCCTGCCTTCCGGCACCTTCAGCCTGACACTGGCCGGAACGAACGAAAACCAGGCCGCAACCGGAGATCTTGACCTGCGTGACACGGTAACCATCAGGGGCGCGGGAGCGAAAAAAACCTTTATTGACGGCCGCGGCCTGGACCGGGTATTTGACCTTGTTACGGAAAAGAGTTCCATCACCCTGGAAGACCTGACCATAACCGGTGGGTACCTGGCGGCCCTGCCCGACCCAGACCAGCGCGGTGGCGGCGGCATCCGCAACCGGGCCAATCTGAGCCTGCGAAACGTCATTATCCGCGGCAACCGTCTCGCAGGGCCAACCCGGGAAGACGCGGGCGGCGGCCTGCTGAATCAATCGACCTGCACGATACACAACGCCTCAATTGAAGGAAATTCCGCCGGCCGGGGCGGGGGCATCTCCAACTCGCCGGGCGCGACCCTGTATTTCAATGCCGGTACCCTGGCCGACAACATCGCCTTTGCCGGCGGCGGCCTGTTCAATGACGGCACAACAACCCTGGTCAACCTGACTGTCAGCGGCAACACAAGTACCACAGCCGGCGCTCTGTTTCCCGAGGCAGGCGGCGGCGGTGGAATCTCCAATACCGGCACGATTGAGATCATCCAGGCCACCATTGCCGACAACATTGCCCGGCGTGACGGCGGCGGCCTGTGGAACCAGGGCTTCATCAACATTGTCAACACTATCGTGAGCGGAAACAGCCGCGGCAACTGTTACTCTACCGGTTTCATCCAATCCGGCGGCACCAACCTGGACAGTGGT
>JAJRTB010000174.1 GCA_024278495.1 Deltaproteobacteria bacterium | reverse complement strand
CTGCGCGAAGACCGTCGCCATATCCAGGACAGGGACGTCCGTCTCCTGCGCCAGACCGTCAAAACCCGGCTCAACCTGGAAATGGCGGCTTCAAGGGAAATGGTTGATATTGCCCGGGATATCGGTCCGGACATGGTTACCCTGGTTCCGGAAAAACGAAAAGAGCTGACCACGGAAGGCGGTCTCGACGTCTGCGCCGGCAAAAAAAAGATCGCAAAGGCCATTGACCGGCTCACTAAAAACAACATACCGGTCAGCCTCTTTATTGATCCGGACGCCAAACAGATCAGGGCCGCCCTGGAGGTGGGGGCAACCTTTGTCGAACTGCACACCGGCCGTTACTGCGATGCCCAAACGGCAAAAATCCAGAAGCGTGAGTTTGGCCTGATTGAGGAATCAGCAGCCCTGGCCCGGGAAATGGGGCTCAGAGTCAACGCCGGTCACGGCCTGGATTATCGTAATACCTCGAAAATCGCGGCGCTGGAAACAATTGAAGAGCTGAGTATCGGCCACGCCATTATCAGCCGGGCCGTGTTCGTGGGTCTTGATCAGGCGGTCCGGGAGATGCTCGACATCATCAGACCTCCCTTTCCAGCGCACTGATCTGGGCGTGATCCCCCAGGACGATCATGATGTCGCCGGGCAGAATGACCGTATCCGGCCTGGGATTAAACAGCATCTCATCGCCCTGACGTTTGATGGCCACGACAATAACGTCATACTTCTTCCTGATGCCCGATTCCATCAGGTTTTTATTGACGAACGAGGCCTTCCTGCTGACCATCAACTCCTCCATCCGCAGCCCCAGTTCACCGGCATGCATGGTCAAATCGATAAAATCGATCACCGTGGGCCGGACAATGGACTGGGCCATGCGCCGGGCGCCGATGTAGTAGGGAGAAATCACTTTAGAGGCGCCGGCCCTGATCAGCTTGGTCTCCGCCCCCTGGGTTCCGCTGGACCGGGCCAGAATAAACAGATCCGGATTCAGGCCCCTGGCGGTCAGGGTGATAAAGACGTTGTCCGCGTCTGATGAAACCACGGCAATCAGCCCCAGGGCCGCTTCGATTCCGGCCTCGGTCAACATGTCATCATCTGCTGCTTCTCCCTCCAGGGCAAAAAAACCTGCCGCCTCAATGGCCTTGACCTCCCCGGGATCGTTTTCAATCACCACAAAGGATTTACCGCTCTCTTTCAGGATCTGGCAGATGACCTTGCCTATGCGACCGTACCCGCAGACAATATAGTGGTTGCGCAGGGCTGAAACTTTTTTCTTCATCTTTCTCCTCTCGAAAATATTGCGCAGGCCGCCCTCTACCATTGTTTCGGCAAATTTGCTGAAGGCATACAGAACAAGCCCGACTCCGGTAAACACCAGGAATACGGTAAAAATCTTGCCCTGGGCATGAATGGGAACAATATCACCGTAGCCTACGGTGGTGATCGTCATGGCGGTAAGGTAAACACTGTCCCAGAAACTCATTTCCTCAAAGGTCATGAAACCGACTGTCCCGGCACACAGGATAGCGCAGAAGAAAATGGTGATAACGACAATGTTTCGAAAATTGTTCATGCGACCACTTGACGACCTCGCAAAAAGTCGACAGCTGCGGCGTACGTCAACACGCCTCATTTCTCAAAATTTGCGAGGCTTGGATTCGGCGATTTTTGCGAGTTAATCCCGCTTGACAGGGCCGGTACGATTCCTGCTGCTCAGCATCGCACGACCCCTTACGACTTTTCCACAGCCAACGCCCAGATTATGCAGATCATAAATCCGCAACTGAAGGGAGCTTAACACGCCTGTCACGTGACGACAACAGGCAGTACGCAGGTGCACGTCTTTGCCAAAACCGATTCACCCGATGCCGCCCGCGGGGTGCCAAAACACAACCAGTCACAGAAAAAGTGATCAGGGGCACCGCACCTTCGCACGGTCGCGCCTGCACGAATCTGCGGCACCCCTGACACTTACAAACTATGGGCAGGTACAATCCTGAAGAGGTGCACCGCGGGCGGGCGCTCTGACGGGCGGAGCCGGGTGAAAACTCGTCTGGGTGAATGGGTGAACAAATATTTCACTTTTTCAATGCGTTAATTGCCAAAGCCACAAAGTTCCATCACGGATTCAGGACAATGAAAAAATGTATAAAACCGCCTTCGCCAAAACATCGCGAATACGACGGGCCGGTGTTGTAACTCATTGAATTAACGAAGTGGACAGCCAGTGTTTTTGCCTTTTGAGGCGCCCATCTTAATTGACAGAACCCGGATAGACGTGTACATTGCCGTAACCAATCACGTAACTCGTCACAGGGTTTGCAACTATGCGATTTTACCTTCCCAAAACTTGTACGTGGTTACACATTGCCGCGTAGCAGCCCGGATGGCGGAACTGGTAGACGCAAGGGACTTAAAATCCCTCGGTCCATGCGACTGTGCGAGTTCGATTCTCGCTCCGGGCACCAGAAAAAACGGGGGGTTTCAGCCCTTTGGCGCTGAGCCCCCTCTCTGGCCTTGCGGTTTTCCCTGCTCTCTCCCCTTTCCTCTTCTCTCATACACTTTGACTATTGGCTATATTGCCCGTACAATATATCAGGAGGTGGTTTCGAAGGTCATACCTCGAGGGCCTCCCTTTTGGAAAAGAGCTGTCATGTTCGCAGCACTGCCAATTATCCATCTTTGCCTGATCACGGTTCCAGTATGAAATTCAATTTGAATAACTTCCTCAGCGGCGTTTCCCTTGCCCTTGATTTTGTTGAAATTGATTTTCTGGGCGCGACATCCAACCATGCCCGGCGGGTCGCCTATATCTCCCAGAGACTTGCCGAACAGTTCGGCCTGAACGAAGACGAACAGTTTGATCTGTTTTCCTACGCCATGCTCCACGACAACGGCCTGTGCGAAGACGTGCTGCAAACGGGAATTCCGGACCAGGTTCCCGAAGACAGACACGCACAGCTTGAGCGCTATACCCTCCACTGCGATATCGGGGAAAAAAACGTTGCTGCCTATCCGTTTCTTACGGGTCAGCGCAATATTATCAGATATCACCATGAAAAATTTGACGGCAGCGGATTCTTCGGCCTGACAGGTACCGAGATCCCCCAAATGGCCCAGATCATCGCCTTGGCCGATACGGTGGACAACCTCTTTCACTTTGAAACCAGGGATCCGGAAAACAGGGTCATAATCACCGACTATATCGTCAACAACCGGGGCAAGGCCTTTGCTCCCGCCCTGGTGGACGCCTTTCTCGGGGTCAGCTCCCACACCAGCTTCTGGCTCGACATGCAGGAACCTTTTATTGACCATGCCCTGGCCCGGAAAGCCGTGGTCCGTGAGATCGAAATCTCGACGGAAGAGCTTTTTGAGATTACGCGGATCTTTGCCCGGATCATCGATTCGAAATCAAAATTCACCTGTCGCCACACCTCGGGCCTCATGGAAAAGGCGGAGATTATGGCCGACCATTACAAGTTTGACAGGGAGTGGAAGACCCAGCTCCTCATCGCGGCAAGTCTCCATGATCTCGGCAAGCTGGCAATCCCCACCGCCATCCTGAACAAGGACAGCGAACTGACGGAAAAGGAATTCGCCGTTATCAAGGAGCATACCTATTACACCCGGGCGGCGCTCAGCCGGATAGACGGCTTTGAAAACATCTGCAACTGGGCCGCCAACCACCATGAAAAACTGGACGTCACCGGCTATCCCTACGGCATCTCCGCCCATGAACTGGGGTTTGAGGAGCGGCTGATGTCATGCCTGGACATGTACCAGGCCCTGACCGAGGACCGGCCTTACCGACCGGGCATGGATCATGAAAGCGCCATGGAGATCATGCGCAAGAATGTCCGTTCCAGCAAAATTGACGAGATGATCGTCCGCGACATCGACAGGGTTTTCAAGAAAACCTGAACACGTGATGACAGAAGGCTGAATAATTGATGCGTTCGCAACAACCTGTAAACACCCGGCCGGGCACCACGATAATGCAACAGGTTGCAATGCGTATCCGCCGGATTCGCGCTCTGTTTCTTTTGCGCGGTTACAGCGCCCCTGAGGTCCAGGCGTGAGAAATACCTTTTAGATGGGTGGACAGGACGGGCGGGAAGACATATAATAACCTGAGTTCTATGCCGTAATTGTACCTGTTGCCAACCGCAACCAATACTTTCCACCGGGAATTACCCTATGTCTGCTTTTCAATACAAGGCCGCGGAGCTGTATAACTGGCTGGTCGACAATGAAAACATTGTGATCGTCGATGTCCGCAACAAAAAGGAATTCGCCAAGTTCAAGGTTGAAGGGCCCCGGCCCTGCGAGATGCTCAATATCCCCTACTTTGACTTCATGGAATTCGAGGAGGAGAGCATTGCAAAAATCCCCCCGGGCAGCAGGGTGCGTATTGTCTGCGCCAAGGAGGCCTCGGCCAAATATGTGGCCGATATCTTCTCCAAAAACGGATTCAATGACGTCGGTTACCTGCAGGGCGGCATCAATACCTGGGGCAACCTGCTGGTACCCGGCCTGGTGACCGACCCGAACGGATATCAGCTCTACCAGTTTATCCGGCCCGGCAAGGGCTCCTGCAGTTACGGCCTTGTCCACGACGGCGAAATGATGCTCTTTGACCCCTCCCGGAACCTGGAATTTTACCTTGAATTCGCGAAAAGCAGAAACTGCCGCATCACCAGAACGTTCGAAACCCATCTGCAGGCGGATTACATCGCCGGCAGCCGGATTATCTCCGAGGAGACCGGCGCCGAATTCCTGGCCAACGAGGCAGACTTCAAGGGCGCAAAAATAACCTACACGGCCCTGACTGACGGAGCCGAGTACACTTTCTCCTCGGACGGCCCCAGGGTCAGGGCGATGTTTACCCCGGGCCATACTCCGGGCAGCACCTCGTTTCTGGTCGACGACACATTTCTCCTCAGCGGCGACACCGTGTTCATCAAGTCAGTGGGGCGTCCGGATCTCGGCGGCAAGGCCGAAGAGTGGGCAACAATGCTCTTTGCCACCCTGCAGAAGATGCAACAACTTGACGGCGGTCTCACCGTGCTGCCGGCCCATTTCATCGGCTGGGACGAGGCCGATGCCAACCTGCTCTTTGCTTGTCCCCTGCGGGAGGCCATAGCGGGGAACCAGGCCATCTACGATCTCAGGACCCCGGAGGAATTTACTGTCTTTATCAAGAAACACATGCGGCCCCAGCCGGAAGAGTATGCCCGGATCCGGCTGGTCAATGCCAACCTGGTCCAGGTTGACGAAGATGAGCAGAACACCCTGGACATCGGCAAAAACGAATGCGCGGCTTCGGCCTACAAACAGGTTAAGGCGGCCTGACATGACCGTGCTCCGACTGCCGGGCTTGATGCCCGGAAACCGGCAGACCCGTGCTCTCCGCCGCCGGATCCGGCTTTTCGCGACCATTCTTCTCGGCCTGTTGACCACGAGCTACGCGCACGCAGCCGCCGATACCGACCCCATGGTAACCGACCGGGTCGCCGCCATCCTCGACCGGGTCACGCCCAGGCTGGAGGCGGAGCTGGCAGCCAAAGGGTTGACCCTCGGCGCACCGGTTTACGTCCGTATTTTCAAACTCCCGGGAGAACTTGAGGTGTGGCTGCAGGACGGTGACCGGTACCGGTTGTTCAAGACGTACCCGATCTGCAAATTCTCCGGCTATCCCGGCCCGAAACGCTTTGAAGGCGACTGGCAGAGTCCGGAAGGATTTTACGCGGTGACGGCCCGGCAGATGAACCCGCGCAGCAGCTACCACCTCTCGTTCAACATCGGCTATCCAAAT
>JAJRTB010000173.1 GCA_024278495.1 Deltaproteobacteria bacterium | reverse complement strand
GGCATGGCAGGTCAGGCAGAGCATGGGCTGGCCCTTTTTCAGTATATACTTACGGGAGGAGCCGTGGGCCGAGTGCCAGCTCACGCAGTCCCCGTTGACGACCGGCCGATGGTCGAAGGTGGCCCTGTCCATGGCCTGCTTGATGTTCTCATGACAATCCAGGCAGAGGACGCCGGGCGCCTGTTTGAGTACCGGGGCGTAATCTGCGGCATGGGCGGCATGGCATTTCCCGCATTGGCCGGCGGCGACCGGTTGATGCTTGAAGCTGTTTGCCGCCGCCTCCTGCAGGGTCTTGTGACAGGCCTGGCAGAGGGCGCCGCCCTGGTTTTTGGCCTTGAGAAAGTTGGCGGCCGCCGGCTTGTGCATCTTGTGACAGCCGCCGCAATCGCCCCTGGCAAACGGGTTATGCAGGCTGAACATGCCCCGCTCATCCGCTGCCTGCCGGTGGCAGGAAAAACAAAGTTTGGCCTCCGGGGCGCGCAGCAGGGACTGGTTGGCCGATTCATGGGGTACATGACAGGTCCCGCACTGCCGGCCCTTGGCCGGCGGGTGAGAACCGCCGCCGGCCGCATAAACGGCCCGGTCATGGCAGTTAAAACAGAGCTTATCCGGCGCGGCCTTCAGCAGGGCCTTCTGGTCCGAGACATGGCCCGTATGACAGTCCAGGCATTTCCCCTGGCTGACCGGCAGATGCCGGCTGCGGATCGTCTTTGCTTTTTTCTTTGTTGTTTTCTTTGTTTTTTCCGGCGGCCCGGCGCTCTTCTGCCGCCGTCCGGCCGAAGCCGTAACGGCCTGCGCCCCGGCCGGCTCCTTCAGCCTGGTGTCCTTCCCGTGGCAGGTGAGGCAGATCTTCTCGGGCGCCTTGGCCAGCAGGAAGGGGTAGTCACTGGCATGCACGGCATGACAGGCCGTGCATTTGCCTTGAATAAAGGGCGGATGACTGCTCTTTTTGCCCTGCGGCTGAGAAGCATGGCAGGTGAGGCAGAGTTTGTCCGCCGTATTTTTGGTGGAAATCACGCCGTCCCTGACCGTGTGACAGGCGTTGCACCGGCCCTTCAGGACAGGGGCGTGGATATTTTTCTTAAGCAGGACCTGCCGGTCGCTGGAATGGGGCGAGTGACACAACAGGCAGCCGTTCTTGACGGGATAACCGAAATGAGCCTGTTTGAATGGCTCCCGGCCGACCTGGTGGCAGGAACGGCACAGTTTGTCCGGCGGCTGTTTGAGCAGGGCGACATTCTTCGACAGGTGCGCGTTATGACAGGTCTTGCAGCCCTGTTCCAGGGGGGCATGCCGGTATTTCTTGGTAAAAACGGCGCGCGGGTGGCAGGTAAAACAGGTCTTGTCGCGGCCGGCCTTCAGCAGCATCTTATAGGGGCTGTTGTGCGGATCGTGGCAGACTGTGCATTTACCGGCGGTGACCGGCTGATGGACGGATTTATCCTTGGCCGTCGGTTTTTGCTTCTCGTGGCACTGGTAGCAGAGAGCGGGCTGGGGCGCAACCTGGAACAGGCCGCCGACGATGCCATGGGGGCGGTGACAGACGCTGCATTTCTTTTCCTTGACCGGCTCGTGAACGTAACCGCTTTTAAACCTGTCCATCATCTTCGGATGACAGTCCAGGCAGGTCTTGGCCGGCGCCCTTTGCGGCTGCCTGCCGGTGGAGGAGCACCCGGCCAGCGCCAGCAGGACGGCGGCCAGCAGCAAACCCATCAAACAGGTTATCTTCCCGTCATTCCCGCGCAGGCGGGAATCCAGAGTATTTAGAAAACGCATTTTGTTAAGTATGCTTTTTCCCTTTTTCATCTTTTTTTTCTTTTTCATCTTCACGTTGCAGTTCCTGGCGGAGCCCCTGCCATACCCGGTCATTCACCTGGATGACGGAGGCGGCCCGCAGTTTTTTGAGGTAAGCGGCCCGGACAGCCTTAAGCTTGTCCTTCTTCAGACGGCTGGCGATCAAGTCCTTGACCCGCGCCGGCGGCAGGGTGGCAGCGGGCTTATGATCGAGCAATTTAACCAGGGCGTACTGCCCCTGCCAGGCAAAGACCCGGCAGATATCACCCTTGGCCAGTCCGGCAACGGCAGTCTTCAGCCCCGGAGCCATATCGTCCGCCGGAAAGACCCGGACAAGGGAAGCACCATGAGGAATTTTTTTCCGGGCCAGGGTCATGAAATCGCCGCCCGAAACAGTTTCGACCCAGAGATCTTGCATCTCCTGCCGGCTCCCCTTGACCAGGGCCAGCCGGAAAGAGGCCGGACGGGAGAACTTCTTGATATTTTTGTTATAAAAGGTCTTGATTTCCGCGGCGCTCACCTTGACCCGCGGCAGGAAAACCTGTTTTTCCAGGGCCATGACCAGCCGGTGCCTGCGGTAGAATCTGAATACCTTGTCAAAGGGCGGCTTCTTTTCATAATGGTTGTCAAGCCCTGCCCGGGAGGTCAGGGTCTGGCTGATGATCCCCCCCAGCACCTGCTCCTTGTAATTGTAGGCACTGTCCCGGAAACCGGATTCACGTCTGAACTTTTGCTGCGCCCGGACCTGCTGCATGAATTCCCCTGCCGTAATGTCCTGCCCATCCATGGTAATGATATTTTCAGCGGCCAGGGCGGCATCGGGAGTGTTGATATTCAATTCCTGCAGCAACTTGCGGTTGACCTGAACATGATACTTCTTCCATAGTCGCTGCAGCAGCCGGTTGGTATAAAATCCCTCTTTTTCGCGCCACAGTTTGCGGGATATCCCCAGTTTGAGTTTTTCAAAATCTTTTTTATCCGCGCCGGCAGTACTCAGCAGTTGTAAAATCAGCACGCCGTTCCGGGAGGGGGTCGGCTTGGAAAAGCCGCTCTTGCCGAGGCCCAGCAGGATCTTCTGCCAGCCGATGTTGGTATTGTCCGGCCGCTGCCAGCGGCTCTTCACCGCAATCGCCCCCCCCTTTGAGCCTGCCTGCTTGTGCAGCTCCTCCACGGTAACGGTGCCGGCCAGGAGCTTCTTATAGGCCGCATCGGCATCCTGCTTGTTATGAAATGCAATCACGTTGACCTGCCAGCGGGGGACATACGACTTCTTGTAACGCTGCCACAGTTCCTGCTTGCTGATCTTGATTTTCGAATCCACCTCGTCATACTTGAGCATCATCAGGGTCCGGGCCTTCAGAAAGACCATCACCTTCATCCGGTAGGCCGGGGTATCGTACAGGTGCATCTTTTGACCCTGCCGATAGAGAAGGACCCAGTCGACATACGGGGCCGGGGTCTCTGGAATACTCATACCCTTTTCCCGCCAGTTTTTCCACCAATTACTGAAATCGGCACTAGTGTACTCTTTCCCGTTAATGGTGGCAAGGGTGCTGCTGCTCCAGGGCAGCCACGATGCCTGCAGGGGAGAGAGAAAAACAAAAAAAAGCATAGCGGCCGGCATCAGCAGCCTGGTTATTTTGCACATTGATTCATACCTTGTTCAAGCCATAGATTAATAATTGCCTGCGACATTCGCTGCGCCAGGCCGGTAATCGTATTGATCCGGCCGAAATGCAGGACCGTCCGGTAATCCTTGCCGCGGCGTTTGTAATAGGTTTCCCATAAAAGTCTGCCGGTTTTGCCGTCATAAATATGCAGCACAACCGTGAGTTCGGTCACGATATCACGGCCGCTCCGCCGTTCCACCATCTTCAGGATCTCACCGCCGATAAAGAGCTGCACCCCCAGCCGGCTGCCGATAATCCGCAGTTGTTCCAGGCTGGGTTCCCGGGAAGGGAAGATGGTCAGCTGCCGGTACAGATCGAGGACATCGCCCTCCTGGACCACCTGGAAAGCGGCGGCCGATACGAGTTCGGCGGAAAACACCTTGCAAAACAGTTCCGCGCCCCGGGGATAAGCCCCCCTATCCATAAACGGCAACACCGCCACCCGGCAGGTGAAATTCCCGGGCAGGGGCCTCATCCTGTTCAGCCTGGGGACCGCGGCACTGCAGGCCACGAGCAGCAACAGGGGGGAAAGGACGGCAATCCTGCAACATCGGCGCATCACTTGGTACCTTACTTCTGAATTCCGGTCATAAAAAACAAAGCGTAGGGTGCGTTTTACGCACCAATTTGTGGTGCATGGAACGTACCCTACATGAATACGATTCGCATAACTTGGTTTGCGGGCATTATGTCCGCCTCAGAAATTCTCCAGCCACTGACGTTCAGTTTCGTGCTGCTTCTGCTGTACCCGCGCCTTGGCCGTCAGGGCCAGCAAATCCGGCACCTGCCGCCGGGTCCGGTTGCCGAGAACGTCCCCGGCCACCAGCATCAGCTCGAACCTGGAGCCGCCGGCACGCTTCTTGGGCAGGTCCACGGTCACGTCGGCCGGGAAACGGTCGCCGTCCGCCGCCTTGATGATCCGGCCGCCGTCCTGGTAAACTCTCAACCACCAGAATGACAACGGCGTGGCCGTGGAATCAGCCAGGGCCAGCCGCAGCTGCCTGTCCTTTTTTTCCACCTTCAGGCTGATTTTCGGGGGAGTGCGCCGCAGGGAGACTTGCTGTTCGGCCGAGGCGGTCAGGCCGGCCCGGTCCCAGGCGGTTATCCTGACCAGGTAGTCCCCGTCCGGCGCCGGCAGGCTGCTGCTGGTGTAACCGTTCCAGTTGATCCGTTCCGGAACCTGGCCGGCGGCCTCCTGGTAAACAATGGTTTCGTGGTTCTTGTTGAATACGGTAATGGCCCAGCGGGCGATCGGTTCCGGGTCGGGCATTGTTGTAATGAGGGCCAGGGAACGGCTGAAGGTGACCAGGCCGTCAAGTTTCTTACCCACGGCCTGGAGGACCAGGGCGGGGGGAGAGGAGTCGACATGATAACGCCCGAGGATGGCGGTTTCCCGCCGGCCGGCAGGCTGCTTGATAACCAGGGTCACCTGGTAGGTACCGGCCTTCTCCTGGGCCGGCCAGGTGGCGGTAACGCCGTATTCCTCCTTGTTCAGGGTCGCCGGGTAGAGCCGGCCGCCGACCCGTATTGACGCCTCGCTCCCCGGCTCGATCCGGCTCGTCGCACTGATGATGACCCGGCACGCAAGCGGCTGGCCGGGCCGGACATATTCAGGGCGCAGGACAATGGAGGCGAGAGAGAGGCGCCGCCCGGCCGGGGATGTCGTGTTAATCTTGGCGGGAAAGGAAGCCAGCAGCGCCGGGAAATAGACCTTGAGCAGACCTGGCAGTGTTTTGGGCTCGGCCAGGGCCAACAAACTCTGCAAATCAGCCAGGGACAAGGCCTTGGTCGTGGTCCAGATGGTCCGGCCGTCGCTGGTCCTGATGAGTTGCAGGCTCAGGGACACGGCCGCCGCCGGGGCCTGGGCCCGGGCCCGGGCCAGCTGGCAGACCGTCCCCAGGAGTACCAGGTCCGCGCCGAGTTCCTGCCGGGCCTCGGCGATGGCCTGGCTGTCCAGTCTGCCCAGGGTCCGGATACGATGCCTGACCATGAACGCCATGATCGCCTTGGCGGAGATGAGCGTCTCCCCCAGCTCCCCGGCCTGCCGGCGGAGATAACCGGTAAGGGGCATATTCACGCCGTTGGCGTCCTTTGTTATGTCCAACAAGGGAAAAACGGCCAGAGACCGGGCCCCGGCGGCCGGCGGCCAGGCCGCGGCCAGGAGCAGAATCAATGCTGTTAAACGGAACAATTTCATTAAGTGATTTTATCTGCTGTCATAAATACGTCCAGGAATTCGGGTGCTATTTAGGGGCCACATTGCCTGGCAAAGAACCGTAGGGTGCGTTTTACGCACCGATTAACGGTGCATGGAATGCACCCTACACCCATTGCCACCGGGTTTGTAATTACCGGGTCGTAGGGTGCATTTTATGCACCAATTCATGGTGCATGGAATGCACCCTACCCTCTATTCACCAAACTCCTCATCTATTGTCACGGCCCCGGCGCCGGCCCAATTTTGGCCGTAAACACCTTGAGATACATATCGATGGAATGTCGAATACGGCCAATCCTTTACATTTTTCACATATCCATGTTTCACGGGATTGTAGTGGAGATAATCCATGTGTCTTTCGTAATCCTGTTTATCAGGGATTTTATGTTCCCAGAAACGGCGCTGCCAGATGGTGGATTCATTGCGCCTGCGTTTCGATTTGTTCAGCCAATCTTCACGCCGTAAGTCCGGCCCGCATTGTTTTGTGACAAAACGTTTGATCATTGCCCAACGCACGCTGAAATTTGCATCCCCGGCTGGTAATGTCCAGATACAGTGCAAGTGGTCGGGCAACAAAACCCAGCCATCGATAATAAATGAATGCGTTGTTTGTACAGCCAAAATTCCATCCCGCAATGCCTTGCGGACATGGTCGTTACACAAAAATGTTTGACGTCGATAAGTTACGACCGTGAAAAAATATGTGCCTCCTTTGATATTTGCGCGTCGGTAGTTCGGCATTAGTCAGGTTGCAGCACGTTCAAAATGTTTATGGTGCATGGAATGCACCCTACACCTATTCCCCATCGCCAAGCCGTAGGGTGCGTTTTACGCACCGATTTACGGTGCATAGAATCCCCCTACCTGGGAATGGTGGCCAGCATGTCCCTGGTCAGGAGCAGCGCCAGTTGAAAATTATCCCGCTGACTCAGGTCAAACAGTCGCACCCATATCGAATAGCCGGTCCGGTGGGCGCTGGACTGCCATAAAACCTCGGACGAGGCGCTGTCTATCAGCTTCAGGGTCAATGAAACCTCGGGATAGGAAAACCGGCCGGACCTGTTCGAGCCGATGTCGTTGACGGTACCGTCGATAAAGGCCTGCACCCCGAGCCGCTGACCCAGCCTCTTCAGAATCGGCATCCCCATGGGCTTGTTCCTGCTGATGGCCATTTCCCGCAGGGCGCTGTCGACAACCCCCTTGTCCACAACGTCGAAAATGCCCATGGCCAGGATCTGGGTCGTGGTGATGTCCCTGATCCGCCTGGCGGCGAATTTATCATCGGTGTTATTGGCAAAGGGCAGGACTGCCACTGTTTTCACGTAACGCAGATCCGTTTTTTGGCGGACAAAGGTCGATTCATTCTGCCGGGCGGCGCAACCGGACAGTAACAGAATAATGACTGCCGCCAGGGTCCAAACCCGGCTGCGCCCGATATAGGCTAAAAACTTGCGCTGATACGCGCATTTAAGTTCCATGAATTCCCTTTTTCCATCATTAAGTAGTTGGCGTTTGCATTGAGCGTCAGGTAACTACTCAGGTTCCAGCTCCACCTGAAATTAAAACCGTTAACCGTCTCTGCCGGGATGACATTCAACCTGTACCCCAGGCTCACCTGGGTCTTATGCGTGCGCAGCACGGCAAGCTGGCTGTTGAACAGCATCGATGACTGCCCGCCGCCGGCACCATAATTGGTGGTGCCCTGCAACAGAAAGGAGAGCATATCGGATGGACGGTAATTCGCCTGGATAGAGGTGCTGCCGGTGCCGCTGCTGGCGCTGGCGGCAGCAGCGGCACCGGCAGCGGCATTATTTACATTATTGGCATTATAATCGGTAAACAGGTTGACCACAAGGTTATCGCGCAGCCGCGAAGTCATGCGAAAGCTGGCCCCCAGCTGTTGACCGGCCTGGCCCGTTTTATCGTTGGTGTTGAAATTCAGGTACAGATCAAGGTTGGAGGTCAAGCCGGGATAGAGAGTGGCCGAGTTCAGCCAGTTGATGGAGTGACTGGTAGACAGCCGTTGGCCGTCTTCGTAACTCTCGGACCGGGTAAGGCCCAGGCTTGACTCCAGGGTATCCAGGGGCCGGGAAAAAATGGTCAGACCATAGCTGCGGGATTCCCGGCCAACACTCTCGGAATTGTTTTCAATACTACTGCTGACCGTGACGCTCGGCTGGAAATACCTGTTGTACAGCCAACTGAAAACGGCCGACTGATTAAGACGGTCCCGGTCATTGCCCTGGTTATTGTCATCTTTACTCCACGAAAGGTTGTAGGCCAAGCGGGTGGCCGCAGTCGGATTGAGGCCCAGGCCCAGGTCGGTCTTGTAGTTGCTGGTGAGCTGCCGGTTCGAGACGCAGCCATTAGTGCCGCCCTGTAGCCGGTACGCCGCCAGCTCGGTAACCTGAACATCCAGGGCCGCCGGCCAGCCGGTCACCACCAGCTTGAGGTAGACCCCCTTGACCCCGGCCGCGTTGACCTCGAAACGGAATTTATCCTTGTTGAATACCGTGCCGGCATTGGTGATTTTCCTTTGCCAGGTCACGCCGTCCTCACTGGCATAGAGGTCCCAGTGCAGGGACGCGGTATCGGCGGTGAGCAGGGCGTTATCCCTGGTCGTGTACACATAGATGGTATCGACGGGCTGCAGATTCGTCATAATGGCCAGGTTGACCGGCCGGCCGAAACCGATGCTCACCACGGACGTGGCGGTGTTGCCGTCGATCAGGGCCGGGGCGGACGGCAGTGTGCCGGTTGCCGGGGTGGCGTCGTCACCGGCCAGGGCTCGGGAGACGGGGACCGGCACCAGGGCGGTCCCGCCCGGCCCGGTCCGGGCGGTAAAATCGCTGTTGGTCCGGTTGACCTGCTGCGAAAAATGAAACATGACGCGGTTGTGCCAGAAGCGGTCCTGGTAATCAAGGCGGCCGAAATGCCGGGTCTGAACGGTTTCACTGTGCCCTGCATCGTTGGTATTCTGCGACTGATAGTAGTTGTAGTTGAGCTTGAGTTTTTTATTATAGTCCCAGGCGGCAAGCAGTCCCCGCCAGGTGTTGCTGCTGTGCGCGGCCCCGTCGTCCGCCCGGCTGCCGCCGGTTCGCACCTGCAGGGCGGGCCACCAGCGATAGGTCCGGGCGCCGGCCAGGCCGGCCTCCCAGGAGCGGCTCAACAGGTCCGGCCCGCCGGCACTGTGGCTGCTGTTGACATTGCCGGATAAACTGGCCAGGAAGATGTCATTACGCACATCCAGTTTCAGGGAGGGCGATATTATCTCCCTGGCGGCCTGGCCGCTTGTCCGGCTCCGGTTATAGTCAATCGCGGCATTGAGCCCGATTGCCGACGATATCCGGGGAGACCACTGGAGGTAATACCTCTGCGTGGTCTGCTGCTGCGAGGTGCCCCGGCTGGAGATATCGGTACGCCACGACACACCAAGGCCGAGCGGTCCGGCCGCACCGGGACCGGCCGTCAGGATGCAGGCGCAGGTCAGTAGTGCTGCGGTCGGCAGGAACCCTGCCCGGTATCGGGTTGTCTCTTTCAAATCAACGATGAACAAAATCAAACCGGCTGAGGCAGGCGGCGGGGCGCCCCCCCTGGTCAATGAAGCACGGCGCCGGCGCCTCTTTTGCAGAGGTAATTTTTCAGGGTAAACATGGCAGCGCAACCGGCGTGCCCCCCGGACGAGCACCATGCCGGCCGTCATTGCCCCGTTTTTTCTCCCCTCATCAAGCATAAAATACAACGGGCCGGACCCTGGTCCGGACCGGACTATTTATGGTGCATGAAATGCACCCTACGGCTCTACGGAATTAATAAAGCATGGAAATACATGCGAAGTCAATCAATAAATGAACGGGAAACATAGAAGTTTTCAATAAATACGGGGAATTGCTTTAACCAAACCATGTTATGGATTCCCGCCTTGTATGGCTACATCAAGGGCGTAGGGTGCGTTTTACGCACCAATTCATGGTGCATGGAATGCACCCTACGGCCGGCTGGATCCCCGCCGCGGGAATGACGGGGGATGTCCAGACGCGGCAAGACGGGACCGGCGCCCTGTGTTTGTCATTCCCGCGCGGGAATCCAGTCTTTTACCGGCATTTATCCGGATATTCAGAAAACATTGAATAACCTGGTAAAATTGCCGATAAAATGCGGCTTATTCCTCGACCGTCAACCCTTGCCCCCGGACAAAAAAAAACCATCCCCCATGGGGGATGGTTTTTTTGTTCCAGGAACACGTCTCCTACTATTTTCAGGCGCCGTCCTTGGTCGAATGACACTTAAAGCAGCCGGTCCCGACGTAGGCGGCGTCAGTCGTGCCGGCACTCATGCCTGTCTGATAATTCCAGCGCAACAGGTCGGCATACGGCGAACCGTGGGCCCGATGGCAGGAGATACACATGACGATGGCGCCGTTTAGCTTAGGATTCTCCCATGCGGTTTCACTGTTTGTCGTATTGGTTAATGTACTATGACCAATGGGCACCATGGGGTCATAGGTGGTGTAGGCGGCGTACTCGGTCCCGGAACCCTTATTGTCCATGTCGTAATCAGTGGGATGCCTGACCCACGGCGTGGTCATGGCTGTACCCGAGCCCTGGATACCCGAACCACCTGCGTAGGTGCCGTTGCTGTTGTGAAAGGCGCCATGGCACTGGGCACAGAGCGAACTGATGGTAGAGGTATCGTCCACGGTATCAGCGGACCGATCAGCGCCCTTGTACTCGTTGTGGATACTTTTGGTAGGTTTGTATTCCCAGCCGTTAGCGAGGGTGTTCAGCTCCGTCCCCAGAACCCCCTTGAGGAAACGGAAGCTTTTGCCGACCGTGGTGCCGTCGATGGTCGTATCGTCGGCATGATGGGCGCCTGAGATCGCCGCAAAATTGCCGGCTGTTGACGACCTATTGCCGTGACAGCCGTAAAGACCGGCGCAGGTCAGAGGAGTAGTCGACGGATTCCAGGCAGTACCCGTATAACCGGGCGGAGTCGTAAAAGCGTAGGCAAGTGAAGTATTGAGATAATTGACATCATGGCCGCCGCCTTGAACGGCATCAGCATCGGAAGTTTTGGTGCCGGGGCCGTTGACGGTCCACCAAAAGTTGCCGCCGGCCAGGGTGTCCCCGGTCAGGCCGTAGGTAGACTCCGTTGATCCCGAGTAGACAAAGGGGATCGTGTTCGTGCCGTCATTGGTACCGGTGTGACACTGGAGACAGTTGCCGCGCACCAGGTTATCGTTGGGCGTAGCCGAACCATTGGTGGTTCCGAAACCAGCACTGAAGGTCATGGGCTTACCGTTCTGGCTGTTATGCATGGTGTGACAGGTATAACAGGCGCCCGTTACCTTAGCCGAGGCGAACCGGGGCAGGCATATCATGGCCCCCACTGCCAATGCCGCTGCCGCGACCAGGTAGGTTTTTTTAATCTTTGCCAATCTCATTTTTTCCATTCTCCTCTTTTTTTTAATCGTGTCCATCCAGGAACCATCTCCCCGACCTGCCGGCTGTCCTGACTCCTGATCGGCCGCACCTTAAAATATATGTCTCTCCGATAATAATTCCATATCCCCACATTCCTCCTGCCTGCCTATAGCACCGATTCAGACTTATGACAAGTTTTTTTTATTTTTTCAGCCGGCCCGGGACAGACCGGCAAACAGGCCGGCCCAAGGCAAACCATTTCACAATAATAGCTTGCAAGATACAGGCCCGAATACACATCCGACCAGAATATCCCCCCGGCAGTTCCGACGGCCCGGCCGGCCGGAAAGCGGCGGCCCGAGTCCCGGCACCGTGGCCCCTGGTTACAATTATGTTGTTCGATTGTCACCCGGCTTTCATAATGGTAACCGTAACTATTCAAACAGTTACAGGCCGGGGTTGTGTATCAGTTCTCCGTCACGCCCCGTTCTTAAAGGGGAATGGGGCTGTAAAGCCCCTGACCTGCTTGTTGGGCTTCTCTTGAAATTTCCTTATCAATTGTCATTGACACAAACAGCCAATGTGTATAGAATGACAGAAAGGTACACACCAAAGACACCAAAGACTTAAGGAGAAAACAATGAGAACCAATATTGTGGTTGATGACGACTTAATGGCTGAAGCAATTAAACTAACAAACATTAAAACCAAAAAGGGGGTTGTGGATCAGGCGCTGAAATTACTCGTCCAAGTCAAAAGGCAAGAGGGAATTCGGGGATTTAGAGGAAAGTT
>JAJRTB010000172.1 GCA_024278495.1 Deltaproteobacteria bacterium | reverse complement strand
CTGGTAACCATGTCAATGGCGGACGCCCCCTTGCAGCAGTAGCCGCCCCGGCTGACCGGGTGATCCTGGGCGATTTCCTGGCGGAGCCAGACCCCGTTCCGGACCTCGGCGTTGATGCCGCAGCCCACTGCGCAATGGGAGCAGACGCTGCGGATAAGCTTTGCGCCCCGGTACGGTCCGCTCTTGCCGGCTGACGCGCCTTTGACCCTGGTGGTCAGGTTCGCGGTCAGGGCTGCGCAGGTCAGGGCGGCGGTTGCCGCGGACAGTTTCAGGAACGATCTCCGGGCGACTTTCGGGTTGAGCGTCACCCGGCCGGCGGTTTTCCCTGATGCGGAAGCCGGTCTGTTGATTATCTTTCTGCTTGCCATGATACACCTCCCACCGTAATTCGTCACAGGGTTTGTAACTATGCGGTTTTACCTACCCATATTTTGTAAGTGGTCAGGGGTGCCGCAGATTCGTGCAGGCGCGGCTGACCGCTATAGCCGACTATGCGGGCAGTCGCGACCGTGCGAAGATGCGGTGCCCCTGATCACTTACCTCCCACCTTTATGAACGGAGTGACTCGTAGTACTTCCTGAACTCTTCGGTTTCCCGGTACAGGGTGTCCCGGACCGGATCATTATCCGGGACGGCAGTGCCGGCCCGGGTCGTTTTGCCGGTCATTGCCGCGGCTCCAATGACGGCTGAACCCGCCAGGATATGTTTGAGAAAAGATCTTCTGCCTTCTGCCGTGTCCTTCATGGTACACCTCCCGAGGATGAGTTCAGGGTTACACTGCTGTCCGCAGTCCTTTTTCCAGGTCAATATAGCCCGCCAGGAAACGGACGCAGGCCAGGAAAAACCTGGCCCTGTCATTGTTCTGCATGGCCGCGTTGAGATGATCGGTCAATGGTTCCAGGAAACTGTTGCGCAACCTGGTCGCGTGGCCCCGGTCAAAATCAGGGTCATTCACTTCTTCCCTTATCAAACAGGCCAGGATGTCAAGCAGAACCAGGAGCGAGTCCTCGCTCTGGTCCGTGTCGGCCGTGCGGGTGATCCCCGCATCATTCAGCAGGTTTCGCAGCTCAGCCAGGCTGCGCCCGAAATCATGGCCGTCCCTGTAGAAGGAGAGGGTCACGCCCACGCTGTAGCTGCTGAAGGGATTGGTAAAGAGCTCATAAAATTCCTCCCGGATCTCGTCGGCACTCATGGAAGAGAGGAGGGTGTAGAGATTGCGGGCCGCGCCGTCCATGGCCGGGTTTATCTGCTCGGCGACAAGGCCGGCAAAGACCTCTTTCCAGGTCATGAGCCGGTGGTCATCCGGTTCCCGGTCAAAAAACGACTTGAGCAGATCCAGGAAACAGAGGCGGATGGTCGTTATGTCGTTTTCCACCCGGCTGTTCATTGCTGCTGCTCTTCAAATATTTTCACGACCCGGCAATTGTCGCAGTATTCCAGGAGGGATACGTTCACCTGGACATCTTTTTCCCTGATCAACCCCATTATCCGCTCAAAACTCTTTCTGGTTCCAAAAGGTTTGCCGCAGGACAGGCAGGCCACGGGTTCGGCCCGGGTCAGTTCCCGCTCCTCCAGAAAGGATGTATCCAGGTGCAGGCCCGGATGCAGTGAGAGGGCCTCTTCCGGGCAGATTGCCACGCACACGCCGCACTGGACGCACTGGATCGGCAGAATCCGCAGGGCCAGGGTAGCCTCATCCGCATTCAGTGCCCGAATCCGGCAGCCGTTCAGGCAGGCGCCGCAGTGGGTGCATCGTCCCTCGTCACAGAGGACTGTGCCAAAGTCGGCAAACAGTCGGGAGGTCAGCCTGGCGCCGTTTTGGCCCTGGCGTATCAGATGGCGCAGAATCGCGCCCAGTTTTTCGCGGCGGTTCCGGGAGCAGTCCTCGTCATAGAGTTCAGGCAGAGGGCAGGAAGCCGGTTGGGCCGTAGCCTCGCCGAGCTTTCCGGGAGCACTGCAAAAAATACGGTTGCTTAGGCCGAACAGCTCCTGCAGGATGGTATTGGCTGTGTCGACCTGGGGCAGCGGGTTTTCCTGGTTTTCGGAATCGGGGTCCTGGAGCAGGACAATCCGGCAGGCGCCCCGGGCCAAGGGCAGGAGAAGATGCATGCAGTTCAGGGCCCGGACATTGGGGTGCTCCACAAACAGGTATCGGCAGTCGTCGTGGATTGATTTTTTCCACCAGAGGGTGTGAAGGGCATGGGCACTGCCCAGGACAACCGTGGTGCCTTCCGGCATCGGGGCAGTCTGGAACCAGTCGAGAAACTGTCTGTCATTAAATCGTGCATACTGGAGGGCTCCGGTGGGGCATGTTGCCAGGCATGCCCCGCATTCGACACAGGTAATATGGTCGATGCGGATGGCGCCGTTTTCGGTGCTGAGCGCCCGGCGGGTGCAGGCCTCCAGGCATAGGGAACATCCCTGGTCCGGCCGCGGGTCATGCTGACAGAGGGACCTGTTCCAGGAGACGGTCTCCTCGACCTGGATTGGTATCAGGGTGGCAAGATACTCATTCATTCGTTCCGGGGTGAAGATCCCGGTCCGGTCATCGGGCAGGTCCGGTTGCAGGTCGTCGAGGAGGATCAGGGCCGGAACGTCCTGAGCGATCTCCCCGGCCCGGTGCAGGTCAATGGCCCCGGTCGGGCAGACCTTCACGCATCTGTTGCAGAATGTGCAACGGTGCAGATCGAGAAAGAGATCAGGATTCAGGCAGTCCTCGGGACAGACCGGGCCGCAGGCGCCGCAGTAGGTGCATTGGTCCCGGTCGATCGGAGTGCGCGTCAGATAGCGCAGGCGATACCCTGTCGGAATTTTTTCGATCCGGATCTCTTCGGTGCAGGGATACTCAGGGGCGCTGCGGTGCAGCAGAAGCGGCTCAATAACAAGGATGCCGCCGTAGGTCTCAAGAAAGGCGGTGAGGGTTATTCTGTTCCGGCCGAGAACGCAGACCCGGTTGTCCGGTTCCCGGGTGTACGACTTGAAGGTTGTCGAGTCCAGTCGCGCCAGTTCGGCCGTGGCGATGCGGTGTAATTCTTCGGAACTGAAGCCGGCCAGGTCGCTGTTCAGCTGGAGGGCGGGAGACAGGGGGCCGGGCGCGTCCGGCGTAACGGCGGGAAAGCCGCCGGCAATGCTTACTCTGCCTGGTTGCCGGGCAATGGTCAGGGATGACCCGGGCGAGATGGCAGCCTGGGTCCGGGTGAGAGAGTGGAGTCCGGCATCGTCACAGAAAAGCAGGCAGGATGCGAAGCTGTTTTCCATCTCTCACCTTAGTTGGGGAAACTGAAGGATCCTGAACAATATACTGTCTGGTTACTTTATTATTCTATACCCTGAGAGCTTGCGAACGCAAGGTAAAAGAGAGCAAAAAAAGAACGGTTGCAGTTGGGATAATCAGGTGTGAATTGTCATCCCGACGACGGTTTGTTGCCGGCAAAGATACGGCGCGGTGTGGCGTACAGGGAAGATAATGTTTTCCATTTACGCTTTGCACCGTATAATAGAGAAACAGTACTGTAATGCGAGAGACTGGTTTATCTTTATGGTTGATTATAATTCCGGACATGACGGGAATGGAAGGGGGCGACCCGGGCCCGCAAATCAATTTGACGCACTGATCAGGGCCGTTCAGGCGGCGACCTCGTCCAACATGATCATGGCGGAACTCCGTGGACGGATACTTGATGTCTACCAGGTCGATATGGCGTCTATTTTTCTGATCGATGCCGCCAAGATGCAACTGGTGTCCTGGGTTCTTCTTCCGGGAAGTCAGCTTCGCAAGATACGTCTGCCCGTGAATAAGACAAGCATTGCCGGATTTTGCGCGGTAACACGGCAAGTCGTTCTTGTCAGTGATGCCTATGACCGGCAGGAACTCGGCCAAATCGATGCGGAACTCAGATTTGACTGCTCCTGGGATCGCCAGGCCGGATACCGAACCCGTCAGGTCGTAGCCGTGCCGATTATGTATAAACATTTCCTGATGGGCGTTATTCAGTTGATGAACCCCCGGGACCGGATTGATTTCTCCGAGCAGGATTGTCGACAGATCGCGGATCTGGCCAGAATCCTCGGTGTTGCCTTCCGCTCGCTGCAGCGGTAAGGGGAGTCCTTTTGCCATAGCTGTACGATACAGTGGCGGGCATTGTTGCTATACAAAACAGAGGAGGTGAAAAATGGAGCGAACTGGAAGGATGACTGCCCTGATGGTTTTTTTGCTCGGGATGCTTGCGGCCGCCCAGGCCCGGGCAGGAACGAAATGGGAGTTTGGTGAAGAGGGCTGGGTAACGCTAGGGGTGCTTGGCCAGGTCCACTACTCCTTTATGGAGGACGCCGAGGATGAGCATGATTTTTATCTTCGGCGCGGCCGCTTTATCGTCAACGGTCAGATTATTGAGGGGGTCAAGGTCTTTGTTGAGACAGATTATCCCAATGCTGGCAAGAACGGTGTCAATGCCGATTTTGATATCCAGGACGCCTGGATGGACGTCCAGCTCTTCGGCAGCAACCACTGGGTCAAGGGCGGCCTTATCCTGTTGCCGTTTTCCCTGGAAAACCGTGCCAGCGCCGTCAGTCTGCTGGGCATCGACTATAACGTGGAAACGATAAAATTCGTCAACGATTTTGTCTGGCGTGATTATGGAGTTTCGCTGCAGGGCAGTTTTGGTGACCGGATCGGGTACAAGATGGGGATCTTTGACGGCTATGACACCGATACAAAAAATTCCGATGCGGATCTGCGTTTCACCGGCCGGGTCGACGCGGCTCTGATCGGCAAGGTCCCGACCGGCTGGTTTTACGCCCAGGATAGCGTGCCAACGGAGTCGTATCTCTACGTCGGGGGCGGCTTTGATTACCAGAACAAGGCGACTCGGTCAGGTTCCGGGTTGACCCGGGATAACGAAGCCTGGGTGCTTGATTTCCAGTCGGGCTTCAAGTTGGACGAGGCCTTCTTTCTCCTTGTCAACGGTTCCTGGTATGACTGGGACAACAGCAAGTTTGACGGCAATACGGCCTTTGTTGAGACCGGTCTCCGGTACCGGAAGGTTCTCGGAACTTTCAAGTACAGTCTGCAGGATCCGGCCAACGGCGACAATATCCAGGATTACACTGTGGGGTTGCAGTACAACCTGAAGGGCAACAACATCAAGGGCGGGGTTGAGTATCGCTGGGGCGACAGTTCAGACTGGTGGCTGGTCGGCATCCAGTTCCTGCTCTGATCTTTTTTGCGCGTCCATCATGGCTCCAGGGGTCGCGTCCGGCAGGGAACCGGCCCGTTTCCAGGGGAGGAGCATGGGAACCCGACGACAGTACTCCTCGTACGGCTTGCCAAGTTCCGTTTTCAGTCTCTTTTCCTCAAGCAGGGTTCCGATAATGAAATAGCAGCTCAACAGGGTGGCGGTCAGCAGGTGGATATCGTTGAGCGGTCCCAGCCCCCAGAGCAGGGCGATGCCGCCGCTGTACCAGGGATGGCGGACATGCGCAAGGACGCCGTTCGCCCGAAACGGCAGGGAAGGTTCCGGGCGGCTGTTTCTGGCGTTGCGCCACTGGCTGAGGCCGAGAAAATAACCCATGTCATAGATCCGGCCGCCCAGGTAGAACATGGCTGAGGCATAGATGAGCAGGACGGCCTGGATTGCGAAGACAAGGGTATTGGTGGGGATTATGGTCTGCCTGGGGAGTGACATCTGGTACCAGATGAGCGGGACCAGGCTGAAAACGCTGAAGATAACGTATCCGAGGCGGTAGAGCCCGTAATCCCGGCCCCGGGTCAGGCGGTTGGCGAGCTGCCTGGCCTGGTTGGAAATCAGCAGGCTGTGGAGAGCACACCAGAGGGTCCAGAACAGGGCCAGTCGAGTCATGGCTGCGGTGGACGGGTCAGTTCCAGCCGTGCAGCCTTTCGCGGAGGCGCTGCTCCGGAGTCGGATCCGGCGGATAGATGACTATCCGGTTCGGAGCCGGGTACTTTATGACCGTAAAGCTGTACTTGGAGTACAAGATACCGGCCCGGCGGCCGTCCGGGGTCATGATGTAGTATCCGTCATAGGTCAGGTATATCCGGGCCGCGTTGTCTATGACCAGGTTCCAGTCCCGGAGCTGTTTTTCATCCACCTTGATCCTGACCCAGTTGACGCTTTCCTGCAACTGGTACTCGTTACTGATGGCAATTATCGCATCCGGCTTGTCCTGGGACCCGGTGTAATAGTAGGTGTGATTTTGTAACACTTCCCTGCTTTCCATGATCTTGTTGACTTCCATGGAGCGGTGAAGCATCCGGGGCCGATTGATGGCGGCGCAGCCACTGGAGATGGCGAGGATCAGAATGGGGATGACAAGGTTTCGCAGTGTTTTCATGGGCCGGTCCTGGTTAAAAGGGCTCTTGTCGGTGGGTAAGGGAGCGTTTTACTCTTCCCTGATTTCGATACATTTCTCCGGGCAGAAGGCGGCGGCCTGGTAGACATCGTCCGTGAGTTCGGGTTCGGGCTGGATCAATTCGGCCTTTTCCGTGGTTTGATCCAGCCGGAAGACGTCGGGACACATTGCCACGCAGGTTGCGCAGCCGTTGCAGAGGTAGGTGTCAATAATAATGGTACTCATAATTACACGTTACCACAAAAGCGCAAGGCTGTCGAAGAAAGAATGGCCGGCCCTCGGCCGCAGGTTCCCGGTTAACAGGAGCAGGCGCCCAGGGCCAGTTTTTTGAAGGTCTTGTCGGGCTCGATGGGATATTTGCCCGTGTAACAGGCCAGGCAGAACGAGTCGGGATCAAGTCCGGTGGCCTCGATCATGCCGTCGATGCTCAGGTAGGTGAGGGAGTCCAGGCCCAGGTGATCGCGGATTCCATCAACGGCTTTACGGGAGGCAATCAGTTCGTTGTTGGAGGGAAAGTCGATGCCGTAATAGCAGGGATGACAGGTGGGGGGGCAGCTGACCAGCATGTGCACCTCCCGGGCGCCGGCATCACGCAGGGACCGGACCCTGCTGCGGCCGGTGGTGCCTCTGATGATCGAGTCCTCGACAATGATGACCTTTTTATCCTTGAGGATGGAGCGGACCGGGTTGAGTTTGACACGAACCGAGAAGTCCCGCATGGACTGGGTGGGTTGGATAAAGGTCCTCCCCACGTAATGATTCCGGATCATGCCCATTTCCAGGGGGATCCCGGATGCCTGCGAAAAGCCGATGGCCGCGTAGTTCCCCGAGTCGGGGAAGGGCATGACCAGGTCGCCGTCGACCTTGGCCTCCCGGGCCAGGATCGCCCCCATCCGTTTCCGGGCGGCGTAGACGTTCATGCCGAAGACATCGCTGTCGGGTCGGGCAAAGTAGACCTGTTCAAAGATGCAGAGGCTCTTTTTTCGGGGCGGCCAGGTAAAAATGGATTCAAGGCCGTTGTTGTTGATGATCAGGACCTCGCCCGGTTCGATTTCGCGGATGTATTCTGCTTCCACCAGGTCAAAGGCGCATGTTTCAGAGGCCACGATATAGGCGCCGTTCGTGCGCCGGCCCAGGCAGAGGGGCCGGAAGCCGTTGGGGTCGCGGACCGCGATCATGGTGTCCGGGGTCATCAGCAGGATGGAATAGGCCCCTTTGATAGAGGCGAAGGCATCTTTAACGGCCTGGGCCAGTCCCTTGTCCAGGGAGCGGGCCAGGAGGTGGATGGCGATCTCGCTGTCCATAGTGGTCTGGAAGATGGAGCCCTGCGCCTCCAGGTCCTGACGCAGCTCAACCGAGTTGATCAGGTTACCGTTATGGGCGATGGCCAGCGGTGTGCCCTTGTAATGCACCATGAAGGGCTGGGTGTTGATGATGTTTGATTCGCCGGTGGTGGAATAGCGGACGTGGCCGACCGCCATGCGGCCGGTCAGTTTTTGCAGACTGCGCTCGGAAAATACCTCGGAAACCAGTCCCATATCCTTGTGGATGGAGACCCGGGTGCCGTCGCTGGCCACGATGCCGGCGCTCTCCTGGCCACGGTGCTGAAGGGCATAAAGCCCGAAATAGGTCAGCCTGGCCGCGTCGCTTGCGCCGAACACGCCGCAGATGCCGCATTCATGCGTGGGCCTGCCGGACTGGTTCCTGATACTGTCTGATACGTTCATGGTGCATCCTGAAAATGTGATGAACTCGTAAAAACCCGTAAACACTCGCCGGACACAACGACAGATCAATACGTTACAACGCTTATCCGTCGGGTGCGCGGTTTTTTTGCGAATCCGACAAAATGTAAAGGCACAAGGAGTGGTCCTTGTGCCTGTCAGAGCGAGGTGTTTTCTTACCTGTTTCCTAGAAAACAGATTGCCGCATTTTTTTCAAGCAAATATGCAGGTATTTTCCTGATTGCGTGAGTCCGTACTCCGGGGGTTACTTTGGCTGGGCGGCCAGGGCGATGAGCAACCGGGTCAGGTTAACCATGTCTTCCAGGTTGACCTGTTCGTCAGTGGAATGGACATGGGTCATGCCGGTGGCGATGATAGCGGTGGGCAGCCCGTAGCCGTTGAAGATGTTCGCGTCACTGCCGCCGCCGGCTATATCACTGGTCATTTCAAGGCCAATGGAGGCGGCGGCCTGGAGCAGCCGCGTTACGACCGGGTCGGTTTCCGCCAGGTGCATGCGGGGAAAATCCGGTTCCACTGTAAAGTCGACCTGCGGGACGCCCCGTGCCTTGCCGGTAGGATCCCGCCAGGCCGCGACGGTCCTCAGGAAGATTGTCCGGATCTGTTCGGTCAATTCGTCCAGGGTCTCTTCCGAATGACTGCGGACCTCGCCCCGGATCGTGACCTTTTCAGGCACGATATTGGTGGCGCTGCCGCCGTTGATGGTGCCGAAGTTGATGCTGCTTGCTTCGTCAACCCGGCCCCGGGGGGCCTGGCTCAGGGCCTCGGCTGCCAGGAGAATGGCACTGATGCCCTGTTCCGGATGCAGTCCGGCGTGGGCGGCCGTACCGCAGACGGTAACCGTGAATCGGTTTGAGGCGGGCGCTCCGAGAATGACCGTGCCGAAACCGGTACTGTCCAGGGCGTAACCGAATCCGGCCCGGATCATGGCCGGGTCAAGCGCCTTGGCGCCGAGCAGGCCAATCTCCTCGCAGGTGGTCAGGATAATTTCAAGCGGGCCATGGGGGATGTTTTTTTCTCCCATGACCCGCATCGTTTCTATAAGAGCGGCAATGCCGGATTTATCGTCACTGCCCAGGACCGTGTCACCGGCGCTGGTAAAGAGATCACCGTCGCGTCTGACCTTGACGCCCGAGGCCGGTTCCACCGTGTCCATGTGGCAGTTGAAAAAGAGTGGGGCCGCCCCGGTCGTGCCGCGAAACCGGATAAAGAGGTTGCCGGTGTCCGAGCCGGTGACAGCGCCTGAATCGTCCTCAATGATTTCGTCCGCCCCCAGTTGCCGGAATGTCTCCTTGAGCAGGGCGGCAATCCTGCCTTCCCGCCGCGAGGGGCTGTCTGTTTCGCAGAGACGGACAAATTCGCCGGCCAGTCGTTCCCGGTTGACGGCTGATTGGTCAACGGGCATGGTTCAGGCTGTTCCGGTGTTTTTCGGGCCGGCCGGGCCCATGAGGACAACAGCATGGGCCGCGATCCCCTCGCCCCGGCCGGTAAAGCCCATCATTTCGGTGGTGGTCGCCTTGATATTGACGGCCCCGGGTTCTATGCGACAGGCACGGGCCAGGTTTGCCCGCATTTCGTCTATGTGCGGGGCCAGCTTCGGGTATTGACAGATAATGGTGATGTCGGCGTTGACCATGACCATGTTTTTTTCCGTGGCCAGGGCCATGACCTTTTCCAGCAGGGTGAGGCTCCGTATGTTCCGAAACTGTTCATCATGATCCGGGAAGTGCCGACCGATGTCCCCGGCGCCCATGGCGCCGAGCAGGGCATCGATCAACGCGTGGGTGAGGGTGTCGGCGTCCGAATGCCCTTCGAGCCCGAGATCATGGGGGATGGTGACTCCGCCCAGAATCAGTTTTCTGCCGCTCTTGAACTTGTGTGCGTCAAAACCGTGACCTACTCTCATCTGCGCTACTCCTGTTGACAGTGCCGCGGCCAGGACCAGATCGTCCGGCCTGGTGATCTTGAAGTTCTGTTCACTTCCCTCGACTATCCGTACCGGTATGCCGGCATGTTCCAGCAGTGATGCCTCGTCGGTGCCTGTAAACCCGTCTCTTTCGGCCAGGCCGTAGGCGTGACGCAGCAGTTCTCCTTTTGCGCCCTGCGGGGTCTGGGCCCGCCAGAGGTTTCGGCGGTCAATGGTCCGCCGCACCTCTTTGCCCGCAGCTTCCTTAATGGTATCCGATACCCTGACAGCGGCTATGGCGGCGCCGTGGGCAACGCATTCACACAGGCACTGCCGGATAATGGTTGCGCTGACAAAGGGCCGGGCTCCGTCGTGGACCAGGATTACCGGAATGTCGACGGGAATCGCCTCCAGACCGGCCAGGACGGATTCCTGCCGGGTGGCGCCGCCTGTGACCACTGTGATCCGCTGTTGGTCGGCGCCGGAGAAAAAAGCTGTGAGAAGGCGGGTGACGGTTCCGTGATGATCCGGTGCGACCGGGACAACAATTCCGGTAATTTCAGGAACCGCGAGAAAGCGGCCAATGGTCAGGGCCAGGATCGGGGTCCCGCTGACGGGGAGGAACTGCTTGGGCTGGTTGCCCCCCATGCGCGTGCCGCTGCCGGCGGCAGGGATGACGACGGCACCTGTATGGTTATTCCGGTTCTGCACCTGATCCTCGGGTTGGGCCCTGACACGGAGCCGGGTTATTGCCTGTCCCTGTATGGTGGAGCGCGAGATGAGAAGTCATTTTCAGTCGCACCCGGGCAAAACGCTCTCGGGCCCGGGAAGAAAAAAGGAGGCGGGCTGTAAGCCGAATTCTGTATCCGCCTGAGCAGATCATGATCATTTATCTGGGATGCCGGTCACCCGGCACCTCGTGCAACCTACCCGGAAACATTGAACGGGCCGTTCTCAATCGTTTCCCTATTTGGTCTTGCACCCGGTGGGGTTTACCCTGCCTTCCGTGTCGCCACGGAAGCGGTGAGCTCTTACCTCGCCTTTTCAACCTTACCTGTGCCTGCGCGGGCAGGCCATCGGCGGTATGTTTTCTGTGGCACTTTCCCCCGGTTGCCCGGAGTTCACGTTATGAACCACCGTGCCCTCTGGTGTTCGGACTTTCCTCTCCGGCCGGAACCGGAGCGATCATGCGCCCGCCTCAATTCTGTTCTTCTGTCCGTCCGTCAATCCCCTGGTTGGCCAGTTGATCGGCCCGGGCATTCCCGGAGCGGGGAACATGTTGCACCCGCCATCGGTCCACCTCGGCCAGCCGGGCCGTCACTTCGTTGTACAGAGGCTTGAGCTGCGCATTTTTGACCCGGTACTGCCCGTTGATCTGCCGGACAATCAGCTCGGAGTCGAGAAAGATCTGCAGATCATTGCAG
>JAJRTB010000171.1 GCA_024278495.1 Deltaproteobacteria bacterium | reverse complement strand
TCATCAACACGTCCCTGGCTGTCACGGATCACGCCAAGCAGGTAATACCAGCGGACATCCGGGCCGTTTCGCGCCAGGCTCTCCTCGCACTGCCTTGCCGCCTCATCCAACCTGCCCTCGTCCGCTGCCCGTCGAACCTGTGCAAAGCCGTCAACAGCGCCCGCCTGCGGTCCCGGGGACGCTTCCCTGACAGACGCCCTGACCGGTCGCCTGTCAAGCAACGGAAGAGTACCTGCCGCCCCTGTCAGCCGGCCCGCGAACCCCGCTCCCGTCCCGGATCGGTTTCCAGGACTGTCGGCGGCAGGGTTCCGCCTGTGAAAGGCAAACGCCAGGGGGTGCTGTATGGGAACAAAGCGGCCGTCGTAAAAGAGTCCGGCCTCGGCATGACCGGTAAACAGTATCCCCTTGGGAAGCAGAAGGTGATAGAGGGAGTCGATTACCTGCTGTTGCGCCTCGTCGTTAAAATAAATCAGAACATTGCGACAGAACACCACGTCATAGCGCCCCAGGGACTCCATGAACTCCCGGCTCAACAGGTTTCCCTGGAGAAAACGGACCTTGTCATGAACAATTTTTTTCAGCTCAAATCCATTGTCACTACGGACAAAATACTTGTCCCTGAAACTCAAATCCCGGGTCCGGAAGGAATTTTCTCCATACACTCCCCTGCGGGCCCGTTCAAGCACCCGCTCGCTGACATCAACCGCGTCGATATAGAAGGATGTCGGGGCCAGGCCGGCCTCCAGCATGGTCATGACAATTGAATAGGGCTCCTCCCCCGTTGAACAGGGCAGGCTGAGAACACGGAAAATATCCAGACTCAGGTCTTTGTCTGATTCCCGGACAAACCCGGAAAGATACCTGAACGGTTCCCGGTCCCTGAAAAACCAGGTTTCAGGAACCACGACCTCTTCCACCAGTTTACGCAGTTCCAGGCGTGAGCGGGTCAGTTTGTCAAAATAGCCTGTAATATCGTGAATTCCCGTGGCCTTCATCCGGGCATTCAACACCCTTTCAAGGGTCGGAGCGCCCATTGATGAAACTTTGAGCCCGATCAACTGCTCCAGAAGACCTGCTATTTTTTGCTGGACTGCTTCCATAGGATTGAAAGGAACCTGGATTACCTGAGTTGCCTGACAATATCTTCAGGAATCATCCGGGCCACGTCAAAAAGCTGGGCAATTTCCTCCCGGCCGGTTGGCATCCCGTCCCGCACGCTCTTTTCCCGGCCGAGCAGAATACCGGTGGAGCTGACATCCCCGTCGCTGCACCGGATGACATCCGTCACCCCTTCAGCGAGTATTCCGACCGGTATGTCCTCACCATCGAGGGGATAGCGGACCAGAATTATGCGCGTGCTGTAAAAAGGGCGGGACGGCTCACCGCCTTCAAGCACCGGCAGATCAAAAACAGGAACCGGGACCCCCTGGTAATTTATCATGCCGGAGACGTATCCGGGGGCGGACGGAACCTTTTTCGTCCTGACCCGTGGCACTATCTCAATAATATGATGCGACTCAAGGGCGTAACGCCCGTCGCTTGAACGAAACAGGAGAAGCAGCATGTTGCCTGACTGTTACGAGGCAACCCGGAATTGCGAAATAGCGTCCTGCAACCCCTGGGCCGCCTGCTGCAGCCGCTCAATTGTCACGGTTATCTGGGTGAGGGACTCAGCCGACTGCTGGGCCGCGCTGTTCAGCTGGCTGGTGGCCTCGCTGATCTGCCGGGCGCCGAGGGACTGGGCCTCAATTCCCTCACTGACGATCTTCACCTGGGGTTTGAGCACCTGCACCTGCTCGATCACCCCCTCGATCCGTTCGCTGCCGTCCCTGATATTCTCGACGCTGACCCGCACGTCCCTGGCGAACTTGTCGATCCCCATAACTGCTGCCGAGACAGCGGACTGGACACCCTGCATCATCTGTTCTATATCATAGGTCGCCACGGCGGTCTGGTCGGCCAGTAGCCGGATCTCGGTAGCCACCACGGAAAAGCCGGAACCGTACTCGCCGGCCTTTTCCGCCTCAATAGCGGCATTGAGGGAAAGCAGGTTGGTCTGGTCCGCCAGCTTGTTGATGGTCTTGACCACACCGGTTATATCCCCCGCCTTTTCACTCAAAACAGACAGTTTGCTGACGATGGAACCGGTGGACTCCTCCATCCGCACCATGGTCTCATCGATATGGACAAGTCCGGCATGCCCGTCCTCAGCGGCGGCGGCGGCATTCATGGTGAGACTGTGGACCCGTTTCATGGTGGTCAGCAGATTGGCCGAAGTGGCGGCGATCTGGTTGGTGGAAGCGGCGATTTCACTGGCCGTGGCCGCGTGCTCATTGGCCGTTGCTTCCTGCTGCCTGGTACTGGCGGCGATCTCGGTTATGGAACTGGTCACCTGGATGCCGGCATGCTGGATCCGACCGATCAACTCCTCAAGATACTCGGCCATATGATTGAAGCCGTCTATCAGGACCCCGAACTCGTCATTGGATTCATATTCTATCTTCTGGGACAAATCACCCCGCATCATCACCTGCATGGCCCGGGCAATACGGCTCAACGGCCTGTCAATACTGCGCATCAGTAAAAAACCGATGATAAAGGCGACCACTATCCCGGCAAGCATGAGAATGACAAATCCGTTTTGGGCGTACCCATACAGGTGCTCGGATTTTTCGTATTCGCTGCGCACCTCGGAAATTCTGCCGACGATCAGGTTATTTATCGTGGCATTGAACTTGTCCAGAAACGGATCGAGCTGTTCGGCGTACAGGGTGTCCAGGGCATCAAATTCCTTCTTCTCAAGGGCAACCTGGATCTCGCGTGCCATAACCTTGGCCTCCCGCATGACGCCACGATCCGAGGCCAGCCAGTCTTCCGCCATGTTGCCGGGTTTCCTGCCACCGCCGAGCAGGTGATCAATTTTCCCATCAATCTGTTCCCTGGCCGCGGCGACCTGGTCGGCCGCTTCCGCCCAGGTCAACTGCTCATACAGAACCCTTTCTGCGGCAATGGCCACGTCAAACTTCAGGAGTTCATTGATCCGGCGCAGCTCTTCCATGGGCTGCACATGATTATTATAGACCGTGGACAACGACTTCTTGGTCAACCGCATACCCACCAGACCGGCGGTACCGGACAGAACAATAAAAATCAGCAGGCAGAAAATAAACCCGAGCAACCGCCACCGGACACTGATGTTGTTCAGAAACCTGAGTGCCATTATTCTCTCTCCCCTCAAAGTTTGCCGGCCCCGCGAAAAGGCAAAGCCGAGCAGCAAGAACCATGATAAATCAACTAATTATAACGTTGACCGGTCGGATTCGAAGCTTTATGCGAATCCGACAAAGTTTGCTGAACCCGTAGAATACATCACACCCGGTCCGAGCGCAACGATACTTCAACAAGTTACAACACTGATCCGTCGAATCAGCCCGGATATTTCACAAAGATCGTCGCGAAAAATCTGCACGTGCCGGAGATTCGCTATGTTCAGGCTTTGCAGCAGGCCGCTTGTGAAATATGCGGGCTAAAGATCTATATATTCCGGATCGTCAGGACGCGGGACGACCTGCCAGTCCTGCTCATCCACGTCAAAATCGGCGATCTTGTCCAGGGCCATTTTCAAATACCTGCCCCGGGCCTCGGCCGCAATGGTTCCGTCCGGTAACAGGAGTTCGCCGGTCCCTTCAAACAATCGCTTGCCGTCCGCGGTAATCCGGCCGATGACCCTGAGCTCCTCCCCCAGGGGCGCCGGTTTTTTAAAACGGACCGATATTTCAACGGTCACCCCCCAGAACTGCGTCGCCTCCCCCATCATCAGGGCCCGGCCGATTGTTTCATCCAGAATCGTCGACACCAGGCCGCCGTGCAGTCTGCCGGGGTAGCTCTGGTGCTGCTCACCCGGGGTAAATACCCCGAGCAGCTCCCCGCCCTCCAGCTCATAAAATGAGGCCGACAACCCCAGCCCGTTCCGCAGGCCGCAGACCAGGCACATCTTTGAATTAGGCTGTTTCTTCAATACCCTGCGGCGCATCTGCCCTCTCCGTTTGCGCTGATGCCAACCGGCGGGACTCGGCCTCGACAAAGACCCGCTTGACATGAGCAAATGTCTCCTTGATCCGCCGGTCCAGCCGGTTGATTATCTCTTCCAGGTCCCCGGCCGGAATATCGTCTCTAAAATCGATGCTGATGTTGACCAGAATAAAGTCAGGCCCCATGTGCATGGTCAACACCTCGTTGACATGCTGAACCCCGTCCAGGCCGTTGACAATTTCCCGGATACCGTCAACCACCCGTTCATTTGCGCTCTCGCCGATCAGGAGTCCCTTGGTTTCATAGGCCAGCCAGGCGGCGGTGGCGCCGAGAATCAGACCGATAATAATTGAAGCAATACCATCAAAGTAATGGATACCGGTCAAGTCAGACAGGAGGATACCGAGAAAGGCGGTGACAATACCGAGCATGGCGGCTGAATCCTCGAACAGGACCACAAACATGGTCGGATCTTTGCCCCGGTGTACCGCCTCGATATAGCCCCACCTGCCCTTGGACTTGGTAAACTCGGTCAGGGCAAAAAACCAGGCCGCGCCCTCAAAGAGCAGGGCAAAACCGAGCACGATATAGTTGACCATGGGGTCGCCCACGGGCCGGGGATGCAGAACATGGCGAATCCCCTCGTACAGGGACACGCCCGAGCCGACCGCGAAGATCATGATCGCCACGGCAAAACTCCAGAAATAGATCTCCTTGCCGTAGCCAAAGGGAAACTGCTTGTCCGGCGGCTTTTCAGCCTGGCGCATGCCGTGCAGCAGCAGCACCTGATTGCCGGTGTCGACCACCGAATGGATACCCTCGGAAAACATGGCCGAGCTGCCGGTCATGAAGGCGGCAACGAACTTGGTAACAGATATGAGAAAATTGCCGGCCAGGGCGGCATAAACAACCTTTTTGGAGGATCCTGCCATGAACTATCCTTCAAACTCGCATATTCAACAAGCAAACTGCTGCGAAGCAGTTATAAACCCTGTGATGAGATGCAAACATCCTCAACATACCGCCGGCATCCTTTCGGGTGTTTTTCAGCGCGTGCCCTGGCATCCACGACCCTTTCCGACTTCCCGCAACGCTCTTTGTGAAAAACGCGGGCCTGGGTGACGAAAATTATTTTCTGCATCTTCCCTGAATCCGTGTACGTTCAGGCACCTGCTCAACATACATTCTGATGTCTAAAGATGCAAGGTGGGACGACAATACAGGCAACCATGAAAAATTGTCGGATTCGTCAAAGGCCCCAGATCCGACAATTTTCAGGGTACTACAAAATCATGTTTTTTCTAACAAAAAAAAGCCGGAGCAGGCTCACGCCATGCTCCGGCATCATTTTTATCACCCGGCCGCAATCAGGGAAACCGGCCGGTCATGGTAAAAAAATCAGGCCTCGGGTTTCCCCTCGTCTGTCACTACCCGCACCTCATCCTCCGTGGCCTGCAGTCCCTTTTTGAACGAGCTTATCCCCTTGCCCAGCCCGGCCCCTATCTCGGGCAGTTTCTTGCCGCCAAAAACAATAAAACAGATGGCCAGGATTATCATCAGTTCAGGTGCGCCGAGTCCAAACATTCTCTCTCTCCTTTATGAAAGTTTACAATTCCAAGGCAAATCAGTCGGATTCGCGACTTTGTGCGAAAGCGAACATTATACCCGTTTCACCAGCCGTCACACAACTCATCAAAGGACGACACAGTGCTACAAAATAGCATAGTGCCACAAAGATTCAATGTGGCAAAGTGTCGCAAAGGGTATTCTACCACGCATCGTGGTTCAGCGCCGCCCTTTTCCCCTGCCCGGTTTTGTTTTGCCCCTTTCCATGCCCCGGGAGGGACTTTGAACATAAGCGATCACAGGCACCGCATCTTTTCACGGTCTCACCTGCCCGCATAGAGGGGCTATAGCGAACAGGTGAGCCTGTAAAAATCTGCGGCACCTGTGACCGCTTACAAGGACGAGGGAGAAAAATCACG
>JAJRTB010000170.1 GCA_024278495.1 Deltaproteobacteria bacterium | reverse complement strand
GGTTAATGGCGGCCAGGGTGGCCGGATCGGTGGACTGGATGCCGATTTCAAACTGGAACCGGTCGAGACTGACTGTTTCCAGAAAGCGCAGCATCTCATCGGTCAACCGGTCCGGCGCGATCTCGAAATGGAAACGGGTGGTGCCGGGTTGATCGGCCAGGAAGCGCCAGATGGCCAGGGCCCGGTCCGGCATATCGTTGAAGGTGCGGTCCACGAACCTGATGAGCATGGGCTGGTGGCGCAGGATGCGGGCAAGCTCGTCATACACCCGGTCCAGGTCCTTGCGGACCACCAGTGTGTCCACGGACGAGAGGCAATAGGAACAGCGAAAGGCGCAGCCCCGGGAGGACTCGTAATAGACCTGGCGGTTCCGCAGCTCCCCGCTGAAATCCCCGTCTTCGTATGGGTAGGGAAAATCCCGGCCAATCTGGGCCTGATAACGGGACTGCAGGGTACCGGCCTCCAGGTCCTGGAAAAATTCCTCTCCCACCCCCTCGATAGGCCCGGCGACAACTGTGCAGTTTTCAGGCAGACCGGTGAGCACCGGAGCCTGGGGCCCGCCCAGAACGACTATACGCCCGGGCTGGACCAGGACCAGGTCGTACACCAGCCGCGCAACAAGGCCGGCGTTCCAGATATAGACCGGGATAAACAGGGGCGAGCTGTCCCCGGTTATCTTAAGCAGGGTATCGTAGTACGGATCATTAATGGTGAGCTGGCGAATGATCGGCTGCCAATCAGGCAGATGGGTTTTCAGGGCGGCGCGGATATAAAAAAGCGCCAGGCAGGAGTGGGAATAGCGGCAGTTAAAAGCGGTGAGCAGGATACGTTTGGCCATGCGCGCTTACGCCGCAAAGAGGGGCGCAAAGAAAAAGGTAACAGCAGTAACAGCATCAAAGAGGCCCTGGTCGCTCAGCCTCAGCTCGGGAACAACCAGAAGCACCGTACACAATCATAACTCGTCACTGGGTTTGTAACTCTGCGATTTTACCTACCCATAATCTGTAAGTGGTCAGGGGTGCCGCAGATTCGTGCAGGCGCGACTGTCCGCTATAGCCGACTATGCGGGCAGTCGCGACCGTGCGAAGATGCGGTGCCCCTGATCACTTACACACAATCTCCTGAATCACAACAATGCTACCTGCAGCCAATCGTCCTGTCAACGACTGTTGACTCACATACCTCCTTTGAGGTGCACCCGCGCAGGTTTTTTGACACCACTGGTCTTTACGGGTAAACTGACTAAAATCAGGAACACAGGAACATCATATCTGTCGGATTCGCAAAAAGCTGCCAGCCCGACGGATCAGCGCTGCAACATGTTGAATCAACGTTGTGACCGGTGAGCGCCTGGAGCTTTGTACGGGGCCATCATATTTTGAGGGAGAGAAAATGGCAATCAAGGTGAGTACGTACATGACCGCGCGGGTTATTTCAATTCCGCCGGATCTGGGCATCCGCGAGGCGTTTTTTGTCATGAAGGAAAACTCCATCCGTCATCTGCCCGTGATTGATGAGGACAGGAAGCTGATCGGCATAATCAGCGACCGGGAACTGCGGCGGCCCAACTGGGTGGACGAAGCCCATGACATCGCTCATGTCTACTACCTGGACAACTCCATGCAGGTCAAGGACGTGATGATCGAAAACGTCCATGTCCTGCACACCTATGACACCCTGGCCAGGGCGGTGGCCCTGCTGCTGGACAGGAATATCGGCGCCGCGCCGGTACTGGACAAAACCGGCAGCCTGGTGGGCATGCTCTCGGCCATTGATCTGCTCCGGGCCCTGGCCGACCTGATCAAGGCGGGAAAAAAAATGGATTAAACGGCAATGAACCGGCACAAATCCCGAACTCCCCGGTCCACCTTTCAAACCCTGGATCCCGATACGATCATCACCCTGGTGGAACAGGCGCTTGCCTGCCGCTGCACCAACCTGTGCCGTCCCCTGGCCAGCTATATCAACCGGGTGTATGAACTGGAGGACGAAAAGGGAACCGGCCTGGTGGTCAAGTTCTACCGGCCCGGCCGCTGGTCAGAGGCCGGGCTCCGGGATGAACATGATTTCCTCCTGGAACTTGCCGGGCGGGAAGTGCCGGTCATCCCGCCCCTGCGACTCGCTGACGGCAAAACCCTGGCCAGGCATGAAAACATCTTTTTTGCCGTCTTTCCAAAATGCGGCGGTCGCAGCTATGATGAGTACACGGACGACCAGTGGCTGGAACTGGGCCGCCTGCTCGGCCGCACGCACGCGGTGGGAGCCCTGCATGAACCGCGGGGCAGAATCACCATGGCGCCGGACCGCTCCACCCGGGACCAGATCAGGTGGATCCTTGCCAACAACACCATCCCACCGGAACTGGCCCCCAGGTACGAGGAACTGACGGGTGAACTGCTGGCGGCAATAACCCCGATGTTTGACCGGACGGAAATGATCCGCATCCACGGAGACTGCCACTTCGGCAACCTGATCTATCGGCCGGACGAATCTTTTTTCATCATTGACTTCGACGACATGGCAGTGGGGCCGCCGGTCCAGGATTTCTGGATGCTGCTGCCGGACTATAGTGACCAGTCACTGCCGGAGATTGAACTCTTTCTGGAAGGCTACGAGACCTTCCGTGACTTTGACCGCCGGACCCTGCGGCTGATCGAACCCCTGCGGGCCATGCGCTTTATCCACTATACGGCCTGGTGCGCCCGCCAGGTTGCCGAGGACGGCATGTCCGTCGTAGCGCCGGAGTTCGGAACCCCCCACTACTGGCAGCAGGAAATCAGGGATCTCATGGATCAGCTGGAGCGAATACGGACCGGGCCGGAAGTCTCCTCCGGCAACAGACTGTAACCGTCATTCAGGGTGGATTTAAGGCGGACCAGGTACTGAACCAGCGCCTGTCCGTAAATGAGGCTTTCTGTTCAGGATAAAGGATTGCGGAATAAAAAGCTCAACTGCTGGGAAGTAAAACGGTGCGACCGGGGGCCGGGCGCCGCTGAACACGGGCGCGAACCCTGCCCGGCGGCAACAGAAACACGGCTGGACAAGGTACACGGCGGCAGAAACGCGGGGCGGGCCTGCTGGGTGGTTGCCGGGACATTTTGCGGTGGACGGCCCCAGGGGACCCATGCCGCCAAGCTGGAGGTCTGTAAAAATTGTTCCTTTTACCGGCAGGTGGAGGGGGAAGAGGGCAAAAAGTTCCAACGGCCGCTTTTTCTGCTGGCAAAGTTACGAAATCCTTCCCGCCGGATCGACGTGTCTCAGCGGAAATTCGGTGTCCTGATCGGCGGTTCCGGCCTGATCGGCGGCGCCCTGATGCACTATTTCAAGACCAAAACCGGAGAAGAGATCGAAATACTCTCGCCCAACAGCAAGAAACTCAGCCTGCGTGAACCGGAAGACATCAAACAGTATTTCAAAAAATACCGGCCTGACTTTCTCATCAACGCGGCCATCGCCGCCATTGACAGCGACGCCCAGCTCACTTACGCCACCAATTACCTGGGCAGCATCAACCTGGCCAAAGTGGCCATGGCCCTGAAGATCCCCTATATCCATTTCAGTTCGGCAGCCACCCTGCCCTCCGGTGAAAACCTGACCGAAGACCAGGTCCGCCCCCTGACCCCGGACCTGTCCAACTATGCCAAATCAAAACTGATGGCCGAGAAGACCCTGCGCCACCTGCACGAGACCCAGGGACTCGATTATACCATTATCAGGCTCGGGGTCGTCTACGGCAAGCACGACCATAAGATCCAGGGGTTTCACCGGTTGCTCTTTACCATTGCCAACCAGGCCATGCCGTTCATGCTGACCAGAAGAGATGCCCTGCACTCCTATACCAGCACCGTAAAAATCCCACCGTTCGTCCACTACATACTTGAGAAAAGGGACGAATTCTCAGGCCAAACGTATCACTTTGTCGATCATAACCCGGTGGCTTTAAGCCAGTTGATTCTCACCATCAAGCACTACCTGGATATTAAGATTCCCCGGGAAATATACATCTCCTACCCGGTGGCCGGATTCGGCGCCAATATCCTCAAAGTCTTCCTCAAGGCCCTGAATAAACTCGGTATCGAGGCCAGGCTGCCGGCGGAGATGATGTTCATGAAGGATTTTTATCAGACCCAGACCCTGTCGTCGGCAAAGCTGATCAATTCAAGCTACGGTAACCCGGACCCGGAACGCTCCATTTTTACGGAACTTCCCTCCATTATTGAATACTACATCACCCGCTGGGAACACTTGAACCTGGTTTCCGCCTACAACTCCTGCTCTTTCGATCCCCTCAGGCAGACCGAACAGTTTGAGCGGGAGCCGGAAAACCTGATAAACGCAATCCATCGGGGCAGTATCGACCCCCTTGCCTCTTTCGAGGAACTGCGCGAGGATCCCGCCGACCAGACACAGGACTGAAGCCTGCCCATTTTCCCCGACAACCTGCGTTTACCACTTCTTCCGTAACGCCTCTTCATAGGCCTCCAGGGTAGGCGTATTAAAACAGACGAAGATGATCCTGGCCGACTCCGGATATTCCCGCAGAAAATCCCGGACAACGGTCACGGCAATACCGGCGGCGCGGTCGCGGGGAAAGCCGTAGACACCCGTGCTGATAGCGGGAAAGGCTATGCTTGTAATTTGACTGTCCCGCGCCAG
>JAJRTB010000169.1 GCA_024278495.1 Deltaproteobacteria bacterium | reverse complement strand
GGGACCCCTGCCTGTTGTTGATGGCGTCCAGGAAGATAACCAGATAGAGGGCGCTGAAACAGGCCAGGGCGGCCATGACCATATCAAGGAGAGGAATCCTTGAGTGGATTGAAAGGTAGCGAATCCCGAAACGCGGTTTTTTCAAAAACGGATAGTTGAGAAACACCAGGGTCATGGCAAAGGCAAGGTGGATGGCCCGGATATAAGTGGTGTCCAATACGATAAACCTTGGCAGAGCCAATTGAAACAGGCTCCAGCAAACCGCTATGGCAGGTATGATGTATTTTTGCCGGCCGACCGGGCTGCGGCCAAGGCCTTCCTCCTCCGCGGCCATCTTTTTTGCCCGGGCCAGGCCATCATCTTCAAACTGGACATTGATATGACTCATGGGCAGAGATACGTAGTATTAAATTAAAGAAAAAAATCCGGCAGCGGCGGACACCACTGCCGGAAAAATGTGCCTGTTACCGGTCAACGCGTTTTCAACGCGTTGACCGGTAACAGATCTGACTGGATGTTTGATCTTCTCATAAACAGGGGGTTATTTCATCAGTCCCACTTCCCGGTAATACTTCAGTGCGCCGGGATGGATAGGAGCGGACAACCCCTGCAGCATATTTTCCCGGGTCAATGTGGCATAGGCGGGATGCAGTTTTTTAAAGTCATCCAGGTTGTCAAAGACTTCTTTGGTAATGGCATACACCACGTCGTCAGGAACCTTGGCGGATGTAACAAAGGTCGCCTTGACGCCGAAGGTCTGCACATCCTTTTCGTTCTGGGCACCCGGATAGTTAGAGATGGGGATTATGGCCTTGGCATAGTAGGGATACCTGGCCAGCAGATTGTCCACGCCGGTAATATCAACAATTCTGACCTTACGGGCGCCCGAGGTAGCCTCCTTGACGGATCCGTTGGGATGGCCGACAGTGTAGAAGAAGGCATCGATCCGTCCGTCCTGCAACAGGCCCGCCGCCTCGGAGGCCTTGATGCTTTCGGCTTTCAGATCCTTCTTGTAATCAATGCCGACTGCCTCAAAGGCGTCAATGGCGTTTTGGCGTTGTCCCGAACCCGGGTTGCCGATATTGATTCTCTTGCCGCGAACATCCTGAATTGACTTGATCCCAGAATCCACCGCCGCAATCAGCGTAACAGACTCGGGGTGAATTGAAAATACCGCCCGCAGGTCTTTCTGGGGACCCTTGTCCTTCCACTCAGCCAGGCCGTTTACTGCCTGATACTGTCGGTCAGACTGGACAATGCCAAATTCAAGATCACCGTTCATAACGGCATTGACATTAAAGACCGACCCGCCCGTGGACTCGACCGTTGCCCGGATTCCATACTCCTTTTTCTTCTTGTTCACCATCTTGGCTATGGCACCACCGGTGGGGTAGTAGACCCCGGTGATCCCTCCCGTGCCAATGGTGACAAAGACCCTCTTTGCATGGGCACCCGGAGCAAAAAGGGCGCAGGTCATAACAACAGACAGTACCATAAACAGTTTTTTTCTCATGTTTTCCCTCCAGTTACAGGTCAGGTTATTCGTTCCAAATCATGCTTGAACGTGATATCTAAATAATATTATATACTTTTATGCATGCATGTTTCAAGAGGTTTTGATTTTTACAGGAGCATGAGATGCGTTCCTGTCAGATTCGAAAAAATACCCGAACCCGACGTGCCTGACGTGTAACCTGCTGAATTATCATGGTGTTTAGCAGGAATATATGTTTTTTACGGCCCCATCTTTTTTTGTCATCCCCTGTGAGCGGACGGCAGGACGGCATGGGTGAATCGTCACTGGCTCAGGGGGTTGAAAAAAATAGTCTGCCTGTTGCACGGATACCGGCAAAATGCTTGATTCCAGTCGGCAAAAACGGTATGCGATGTAGAGAGTGAATAATCGCGCCCCGTGATATCAGACATGTACACGCACAAATTACGTCCATATCTACAGTGAGCAGGATGGCATCAAAAACAGCGTCCCGGAAAAAAAAACAACCCGTTCGCCGCTCAAAGGAGAAGGGAACAGCAGGTGCCGAGGTCAAGAAGTTCGACGTCCACTTCTTCCATGCCTGGTGCAAGCAGTGCGGGCTCTGCATGGCGTTTTGCCCGAGAAAGATCATACAAGCCGACCAGAACGGTCTCCCCGTGATTACCGACGCCGACCGTTGCACGGGTTGCCGGTTCTGTGAGGCCCACTGCCCCGACTTTGCCATATCGGTTGACGACAGGGTTCCCAGGAGGAGAAAGACCGATGAGTAACAGCGGGGACCGACGGCAGCTGCTCCAGGGAAACGAGGCTATTGTGTACGGCGCCCTTGCCGCGGGCTGCCGTTTTTTCGCGGGGTACCCCATAACGCCCGCCTCGGAGATCGCCGAGCTCTTTTCAAGGCTGCTGCCTGCCCACGACGGCACTTTTATCCAGATGGAGGATGAGATTGCCGGAATCGGCGCTGTCATCGGGGCCTCTTTAGCAGGAACCAAGGCCATGACTGCGAGCAGCGGACCGGGGTTCTCCCTGATGCAGGAAAATCTCGGTTTTGCCTGCTGTGCCGAAGTGCCGTGCGTTATTGTTGATGTCATGCGGGGCGGACCGTCAACCGGTTTGCCGACCAGTCCAGCCCAGGGTGATGTACAGATGGCTCGCTGGGGGACACATGGCGACCACCCGATTATTGTTCTGGCCGTGTCCTCTGTCCAGGACAGCTTTTCCATCACGGTCAATGCGTTCAACCTTTCCGAGAAGTATCGGGTGCCGGTGATACTCCTTTCCGACGAGGTGGTCGCCCACACTCGCGAATGCGTTGTTCTGCCGAAAAAAGATGAAATCAGGGTCATTGACCGGATCAAGCCGAGCGTGCCGCCCGAGTGGTATGTCCCCTACGAAGGAGACAGCCGGGGAATTCCGCCCATGACATCTTTTGGGGACGGGTACCGGCATCACGTGACAGGACTTATCCATGACAAGAACGGCTATCCGACCCAGAACAGCAGTGAAATTGAGTCATTTCACCTTCGCTTGACGCAGAAAATTACCCGGGGATTTCCTGAAATCCAGATGACCCGGGAATATTTTATCGATGACGCCGAAATAGCGGTCATTGCCTATGGATCCGTGGCCCGGCCGGCCCTGCGTGCGGTCCAGGAGGCCAGGCAGCGTGGAATCAGGGCAGGGTTGATGCAGTTGATTACCCTCTTTCCTTTCCCGCGCGGGTCTGTAGCGCCTGTGCTTGGCCGGTGCCGGGCGGTTCTGGTGCCCGAGATGAACATGGGCCAGATAAGCAGGGAGGTGCACCGCGTTAACCAGACTGACTGCAGAGTGGTCAAGTACAATCGGTTCGATGGACAGTTCATCACGCCGACAGAAATTTTTAAAAATCTGATAAAACTGTAAGGAATGTTATCATGCCAGTGCCGGCCAGAGACCTTCGCCATGATTACCTCCGCCATGACAAGAAATTCCCGCACGTCTAGTGTCCGGGCTGTGGCAATGGCATAGTCATGGGAGCGTTGTTGCGGGCAATCAACAGGCTGGAACTGGCCAAGGATGAAGTGGTTCTTGCCTCGGGTATCGGCTGTTCCGGGCGGATGCCGACGTATCTGGATTTCAACACCCTGCATACGACCCACGGCAGGGCCCTGACCTTTGCCACGGGTATCAAGCTGGCCCGGCCTTCCCTTAAGGTGATCACCATCATGGGTGACGGTGACGCGACAGCCATCGGCGGCAATCATTTCATCCATGCCGCCCGTCGTAACCTGAACCTGACCGCCATCATTATCAACAACTCGATCTATGGCATGACCGGCGGCCAGTATTCGCCGACCACTCCATTTGGTTCCACCACCACGACCTCCATTTACGGCCACATCGAGCACGCCTTTTCAATCGCGGAGCTTGCCGTGACGGCCGGAGCGGCATTTGTGGCCCGTTCCACGGTCTACCACGCC
>JAJRTB010000168.1 GCA_024278495.1 Deltaproteobacteria bacterium | reverse complement strand
GTTGACCATCGAGCTTTCGCGCTACCAGGATTTTCAGGTTATCGCCTCCCAATCAACCGTGCAGATGAAGGGCAGCCCGCTTGATCCAAGGGAGATCGGACGCAGCCTCGGGGTACACTTTCTCCTGACGGGCAGTGTCAGGGAGAATGCAAAAACACTCAAAATCTCCGTCCATCTCATGCAGACATCCAGCGGCGAACAGGTCTGGGCGGAGAACTATAAAACCGACCGGACAGCCAGAGATCTCATAGCGGTACAGGAAGAAATCGCTGGCGGGGTGATCGGCGTTATCGCGGACCAGTACGGCGTGATATCGCGGACAATGTGCCTGGAAGCCCGCAAGACATCCCCCGAAGACCTGCGGGTCTATGATGCCGTCCTCCGCTTTTACCACTATGAGCTGAAAATGGAGGCGGAAGCGTTCGGCCAGGCCCTGGCCGCGCTGCAGCAGGCCGTCGAGACCGACCCCGAATACGGACTGGCCTGGTCCATGCTCGGGCATTTACATGCCGACAACCATGCCCTCGGGTTTTGCCGGATTGAATCGTCCCTGGAGAAGGCCCTTGATTACGCCAGGAAAGGAACTGCGCTGGCGCCCCACAGTCAGTTCGCCTGGGACGCCCTCTCGCTCGTCTATTTTCACCTGGGCGAGAAAGAGTTATTTTTGCAGCATATCGAAAAAACTCTCTCGCTCAACCCCAATGCCCCGTACTTTACCGGTGTCGCTGGCTGGCTCATGATCTTTTTCGGAATCTGGGAACGCGGACTTTCCCTGCTCAGAAAGGGGATGCGCCTCAACCCGTATCACCCGGGCTGGTTCCATGCGGCAACGTTCCTGTACCACTATTGCCGCGGCGAATATGAAACGGCCCACAGGGAAGCGCTGAAGCTGAATTATCCCGGGCTCTACTGGGATCCCCTGCTGCGCGCGGCCGCTCTCGCCCAGATGGGAAAGAGGCGTGAAGCCGGGGCGGCGGCTGACGAACTGCTGAAACTGGAGCCGCGCTTCCCGGCCCGCGGCCGACAGCTCGTCAACCACTATGTCAAGGTTCCCCGCCTGACCGAGATGCTCCTCGATGGTCTGCGGAAAGCGGGCCTGGAAGTCGAAAGTAAGTGATCAGGGGCACCACATCTTCGCACGGTCGCGACTGCCCGCATAGTCGGCTATCGGAGTCTCCCAGCGGTCGCTTACCTGCGGTCAGTCGCGCCTGCACGAATCTGCGGCACCCCTGACCACTTACTGAAAAACAGCCGGAAGCATACCGGCAGCATGTTGAGTTTTTTTCAAACGTTGGGCAGTATCCGCAATGCGTAACGGCTTCGCAGCAGTTCACCGGTTGAACAAACCTATTTTTCAAAACCGCGGCGGCGGGCTGTTCGATCAGGTGATATGTGATACAGGCACACCCGTAACTGACCAGCAGAACTATAAAAAATCTTGCCGGGCTTCCGGGATAAACTTTTTTGACCAGGTTGATAATAATCGGGTGAATCAGGTAGAGACTGTAACTCACCAGACCGACGGCGGATATTATGCGGCCGGATAACAGCCTGCTCAGAACGGTGTCTCCTGTGGCACAGAGAAAAAAGACCAGAAAGCCGATCGCCAGGGCAAACTCCGTCCTGTACAACATGGCATAGACCACGGACCTGTTGCCCAGCAAGCCGCCGTTGGAGAACAGGACCAACGTAATAATAATGCCAAAGGACAGAACAACCCCTCCCGCGCGTATCCAGCCGGGCATGGAATGCCGTTCCAGGTACTCGCGCACCACGCCGTAATAAAGGCAGGAGAAAAAGGCGCCCCACAGGAAAACGGAAAGCAGCACGGGCAGTTTTGCGTTCATCATGCCGTAGAAGTAGAGTGATTCAACCGGAACCATCGTATTCCAAAGAACCGCGCCCGTCAGGAGAAGACCGAGGAATCCGTAGATATTATCGCGCAGAACCCAATGGTAGACAACAATGATCACGGGAAAAACCAGGTAAAAAAGCATCTCCTGGGGCATGGTCCAGAGGTGCCCCAACCCCTCGATGAAAAGGGCATGCAATGTGAAATCGCTCAACCGCAGTCCCATGCCGTAAACCATCAGCAGGTAAAAATAATACATGGGCAGGATACGCCCCAGACGCCTTGTGGCATACCGGACAAGGCCCGGCGGGCTGCACAGTCCGGCAGGATTTGTCACGAACGGGCGGGTCAGCAGAAATCCGCTCAGGACAAAAAAAATCAGCACCCCGCTGTGTCCCGCGCCGCGGAAAAAACCCACGTTATGTTCCGCCAGGACAAGTAAAGCCGCGAATCCACGCAACCCGTCCAGCGACGGAACAACACTGGAGCTCCCGGGAGCAGAGGGCCGGGCAGGAAGGAAAAACCGTCGGAGCTGCCCCTGGGACACCCTGCCGGTCAGGTAATACGCATAAAGTGACAGGAGCAGGAGTGGAATATACGTGATGAGCGGTGTTCCATGCGAAGAGCTGAAATCGCCGCCGGAAACGACATAGGGGTCATTACCAGTGGCGACAAGGCGCAGATACCCGCCAGCAGGGCCTGACAGGCGGGCATTATGGGTCGTGCCATCGGCGAACAGCTGACCGATCTTGCCCGCGGCAAGAACCACCCGTCGGCCCAGAGCCTGGTGCAGCACTATTCTGGAAAGACGAACTTCCTCTGATGCGCTCCCCAGATCTATCCGCAACCTGGCCAGGGGGATATCAGGAACACGAAAATGTAGCGTGACCCTCTCTCCCGGAGGAACATCTTTACTGCGTGATGAGTTCTTTTCGGTAAATCCCGGTCGCCTTGTCGAGGCGTCATAGTACAGCTGCAGGGAAGCCGGAACCTCTGAGGAAACGGTCAGGGATATCTTCTGCACCGAGGAAAAAGAGTAGGCCAACATGTACCGGCCGGCAAAAAAGAGAAGCAGGGTAAGCAGGACCCTGAACCAGGGTATCTTCCCCTTGAGGGAATGAATACTTTTTGTAACCACGAAAGTATATTACAAGAGTTTGAAATTATGAGGCATAAATGAACGCGCGAAGTCCGCTCCCTTGCCGGGCAGGCGTTAACGGGATTTGTCGAGCAGGTCCAGCACCAGGTTAACGCTCTTTCTGGCCTTTTTTTTCTCCAGTTCGACCAGAGGTTTCATTGTCTCTCTGATTTCCCGCCGCCGGTGCCAGGCCCGAATCATGAGATTGCTCAGCCGGTCAACGGAAAGATCGGCAAAACCTATGTTCCATTCATCCTGGCCGATGGTTGCCATGAACCCGGCGCTTTTGGGATAAGCGTTGATGCTGATCATGGGCGTATTGACGGCCGCGCAGAAAATAAGCGTATGGGTCCGCATTCCGGCATGGATATCTACCCTGGCCAGCAGACCGGCTATTTCCTGATAGGTATAGTCCCTGTTGGAAACCGTTTTCACCCGGTTCGCGTGTTTCATGCGTGCAACGCACTCTGACGTTATTTTCAGATCCATCACCTGGGTCACGGTAAAGAGGATATCCACATCAAGTTCTTCTATCAGGCGATCAGCCGTCCCTGCCATGGACCTGAGAAAATCCTGGCGGGTGAACCTGCCCGGGCCGCTCCAGTTGTCTATATAGGCGTTGATATTAAGTCCCACCGTGCCCTTTGGGTTGGTAAACAACGCCTCTCCCGCGATAATCTCCTCAAGGCGCTCCGTATCCGGCGGACAGGTATTCAGAGCGCAATCGGCATGGACTACTATTTCAGGATGACGCAACCCTTTGTCCAGGATCAGCTGCCTGGTATTGCCATCCCTGGTAATAATCAAGGCGGTGGCATCCAGCACCTTTTGCAGGGCTCTCCGGCCCGCCTCATGATCAATGGGGCCGACACTGGCATTGTACAGAACCAGCGGCACCCCTCTCTTCCTGCAGGCCGAGGCGTACCAGGAAATGGACTTGAGATTGTTGAACACCGGGTTATTGAGCTGCCTGTCAAAGAGAATATTGTCTACGATCAGCACCATTTCAGTCCTGGTCATGGCGTGGTACAGGGGCCAGCCAAGATTTTTAAGCGCCAGGTTCCACGGCAGCAGACCGACCGGCTTGATATTGTGATGACCAAAATGTTTTCGTATAAACCTCGGGTTCAAGGTGGGAACCTTGAAGAGTATATCCGTTCTGATTTTGGCAAAATCATCAAGCATGTTGCCGAGGATGGCGTTATCTCCGGCATTTCGTCCGGAATTATTGCCGACTATGGTAACAGTTCGCATACCGTGTTCCTTGTTTGTAACCGTTGGGCGGTTTCACCCTCAAAGAGGAACCACCTTGGGGATATGATAGATTCCGACACAGGTAAATGAATACAGGGCGACAAAAAACAAAGCCGCGTAACAAAGGGTAAAGAGCCGCGTATTCACCCTTGGGAGAAGCTGACAAAAAAGCATGCCGAACATCACCACGATTCCGAGAAGATAGCGCCCCTGGCTCTGAAAATCAGAAACCCAGGAATGATAGAGGGACACCGATATCAGAAAAACCGCGCAGAAACAAGTCCAGAAAAGCAAGACAAGCAACCTCGGATCCCGCGCCATCAGGACGCTCACGCTCAGGAAAAGCAGCATGCCCAGCCCGGCATAACGGGCCATGTCGTAATACACAGGGCTCGCTGCCTGGGTGAAATAACTGTATACACCAAAGGCGCTGCGAAAGCTCTTCTCAAACCAGCGCTCCTTGGTGATGATCTGTTTGAAGGGGATCCCCCTGTCTCTCATGGAGAGGTACGGATGCCGCTCTTCGAGCGGTGTTGCAGGATTATAAAAAGGAAGGGCCGTTTTGATCCGCATCTGCCGTATTTTCTCCCCGCGATCAAGGCCGTTGACGGAATAATCAAGCGCCTTGCGCAGGCCGAACAAACTCACGCCGACCAGAACAATGACAAGAACCCGGCTGAAAAATACGCGCCAGGAAATGTTTTGCCGGCCCCACTGCCGCCAGACAGCAAAGCCGCCGGCGTACAGAAGGAAAAAATAATAATTTTTCTTGCTCAGCAGCAACAATCCCATCAGCAGGCCGAGAGCTATGGCCGCCTTCCAGTTGACGCGGTCATCTTCGCCGGTCACGTATCGGGTAAACAGACTGTGCGGCCTGGCAAGCTGATAGGCAATAATGATGCAGACGAAAAGAGCAAGGGCATCAGAGTTGCAGTAACTGAACAGGTACCATATCTGCGGCGTTACGAGAAGGGCCAGGGCCAGGGGACGAAAATCCTTTCGGTGCAGCACCAGGAGGCTGAGCAGAAAAAAGAGCAACACGTTGAACAGGCGAAATCCCAGGTACGGCTGAACATGGAAAGCGGAGAGCAACACCTGGAACTTGCCGGCCAGAAGATAGTATATCTCGGGAGTATTCAGACGAGACGATCCGTAAATACTGTATGTTTCAACGATTGCCGGATCTTCTACCGACGGCGGCAGCCAGTTGTTCATATAATAGGAAGCAGCTGCAATATGGACATATTCATCGGGGTGTACTTTCTCGGTGCTGAGCAACGCCATAACCATGACCAATGACAGGACGACCGAATACAGCAGTCCGGCATAACGAAAATCAGGACCATAGCGCCTCAGCACGGCACCGGCGGCAAAGAACAGGAACAGAAGAGCAAAAAGCTCACAAGCCGTTTGCAGGCCTCCGCCGCCAACCCACAAGTCCGGCAGGGCCAGGACGAACTGGGAATCAATACCCGTGGTTTCGATGGTCATGCCCCGCTCATCAATGGTAACCCGGCCCACGTCGTTGACCGGTTTAAGCAGCGCAAAACCCTTTTCATCATTGATTTCAAAAGGAGCGTAACCGCGCTGGGTAATGCGAATGGACTTGACCGTCACCTCGCCTTCGTACTGGCAGGGATCAAAACGCAAAACAGGAAAACGCCCGATGTCCTGGAGGAAGAAGCCATAGTTTTCCTGGGCCGGATCCACGGTGACCCGCGTCCTGGCTGTCCGGGAAAAAAGACCGTCGGCAGAGGCCCAGTACACCTTCAGGTAGGTTCGCTTGCTGACGTTTACCTCTACCTCGACATACGCGCGCTTGACAAAATAATGATGATACAGGAGCGCCGCCAGCAGACCCGCAAAAAGCAACAGGCCGTTGGAGCGCATAAACCGGAGGATCGTCATAATCACCTGTTACCAAGCCTCCTCTTAATACGCCGCAGCAGGTTAAACTGCCGCTGGAACCTGCCTTCCAGCCAATACAGCGGCACACCAAAGTAGTGGAGAATGATGAGCGTCAGCAAACATTTCCAACCCGGTCCGCCGCGATTGTTGCCCATGGGGAGAACCCTGCTCACCACATAAAAACGGGTGAGGCGAAGAATGGAATTCCCCCCGAGGTCGCACTGATCAGTCATCACTTTCAGCTTGCTTTTCCTCTTCATCCTATTCGTTCAACCTGGTGCGCAAGTGGAGGAGGTAATGTTTCAAACGCAGAAAAGGATTCCAGCGCAGCGCCCGCAAAGGCGCGTCCCAGAGCGGCGTTCGGGCTCCCTTCAGCGCGGCGGCACCGGGCTTGTGAGATCCCTGGAAGTCATCCAGGTGGTGCCGGTGCCGGATAGAAAGAACCTCCCGGGTCGTCGGAAAGGCCATTTTGCAGACCAGCAGGTAGTTTATCCACGCCTTATACTCCTTGCTGGGATAACCAAGCAGAGCGGACGCGGCCCCGAACCTGGACGCGGCGTCAAACACTCCCTGCTGCAGGGAAGAAAAAAAATCATCCTGCTCAAGTTCAGCTCTGCCTATTTCGTCATCCGTCCTCCGAAAGACCAGTTTATACCCGTCATCGGAAAGCTCGTAGCCGTTCAGAGTCGGATGGGGCGCCCGGCACGCCTCTTCAAAGAAATCTTTGGAGTAGCAGATCGCGCTGGCGGCAAAATCAAAACGATCCTTGTCATAGACAAGACCCTGGACAAAGTTCCTGGCGGTTGTCGGATATTCAATGCCCCGGGTCGCGCCAAACAGAAAGGTATGACAAACGGGATGGGCGTCATTTTGCGCCACCGCCTCGTAGAGAAAACGCGGAATCGTGCCCAGCCAGCCGATATCAACCAGGGCCACGTCGGCATGATCAAAAAAACCCTTGTCCTTCAGGTAGAGCTGCAGGGCATCGTTAGCCGGCCGTGTCTGGCGTTTGATTTCCTCCTGAAAAGACACGTTCTCGAGCAGAGCGTGGAAGTTTGATGTGTTTTCAGGAACATACCCGTCATGAACGGGACTGAGAACCGTCTCCATATCCAGCTTGTGGGCGGCAAGATACGATTCCAGACGCTTTCCATCGAGGCTGAAGACCCGGCAGATGTCACGAAAATCCTTGTTGCCGGCAGGAAGGAAGACGATGTCGGCATTGTCCCTGGTCAATCCCTGGTAGGCGCAACTGGCGCCGGCAAGAGCCATCCTGCTCACGTACAGATACTCGATCTCAGGGAGGTTGCCTTCCGGATAGAGCAAGGGGACCGCCTGCTCCCAGAACCGCATGAACGTATGCCCTTCCCTGGAAAGAAAAAAAATTTTGGTAATCTTTTTCCGCCGACACCGCTCGGCAATTTCCTGCACAAAGACCCCGATCAGCGGGGCGATAAAATTGTACCCCTCGACATAGAGCGCGTCACGCTCCCGGTTCTCCTCTTCAAGGGGAAGCATAAGCTGCTGCAGGACTCTGCCCCGCCAGAATGGGCGGCCCCGGCTATAGTTGAGCTGACGCTTGATAATGGACTTCCTCCGCTTCTCGGCATGATCGTTCAGTACCAGCGCGGTTATGCCGAACTCCTCGGGGCGAAGACCGTCGGATATGGGGTTGTCCCCCACGTGCAGCCAGGAATCGGTGTTCAGGTCATACTTACGGACAAGCATCCTGAATGCCTCGCCCGATGCCTTGGCCAGATAGGTATCGGCCGATGAAACGATATCCGTCACATGGTCGAGAAAGCCCGCGCGCTCTACCAGACCCCGCAGCAAGGAGGCGGGCAGGTACACGTCCGAAACAATCAGTATGGTTTTCCCCTGTTCGTACAGCTCCCTGAGCCACGCCACAAGGCAGCCACGCGGGACCAGCATTGAACTCTCCATGTCCATTTCGTATGCCGTTACATCCTGCAGCAATGCCCCGCTTGCATGTTCCCGGAACAACTCCTCCAGGAGTCGGCCCATGAAAACCGGATAACAGGCCTCATGATCCTTGAAACGTTGTCCCGTCTCCCGGCGCAGGGCCTGCTCGATGCTGTCGCGTCTTTCCTGCACATATTCCGGGGAATAGCTGAGCCCAAAGGCGGCGGCCCTGGCCGCGATGTACCGGGCCACCGGCAGCTTGACAAGATCGGGATCGTGGATCCGTCGCACCAGGAGCGTGTCAAAAAGGTCAAAGGTAACCGTATCGACCGAGTGCGCCAGCGCACGCCCTTTTCCGACCAGGGCTTTTTGGGTGGTAAATACGTTCACAATCAGAAGGGCGACCGCAAAAATCTTTTTTTAAACGCCCGTGCGAGGGATAACGCGCGTCCCGGCAGGGAAGAACGCCTCCGCCCGG
>JAJRTB010000167.1 GCA_024278495.1 Deltaproteobacteria bacterium | reverse complement strand
CGGTGGCGCTGATCGGCGCGGGCAAGGTCTTTATCTTTGACCTGTTCGGCATCAAGGGGGTGCCGCTGGTTCTGAGTGTTTTTTCGACCGGTGTGGTGGCGGCCTTCGGCTCGGTGGTCATGGGAAAATGGCAAAAAAAAGCCCCGCATCCGGATCAGACGCGGGGCCAGAAGTGAAAATTTATACGGAGGATGCTTCTCAGACTTCTTTGCCCTCCCGTTCCTTCAACATCCGGTCCCGGGCCGCCTTGAGTTCCAGATATTCCTGCTCTGCCTTTTTCAGGGCCTCATCCTGGCGCTCTTTAATCTCCTTGACCTTCTCTTCAATCTTTTCCTTCCTGATCCGCATGCCCTTGGCTCCGAACAGGGTGTGGGCCAGGTAACGAAAGGAGAAATGCATCAGGGCCTCGTCGTCTTCCCTGATCTCCTCCAGGGTTTTTTCATCGATCTCATAGGTTTCAAGAAATGAAGATTCAAAGATAAAGTTGCGAAACGAATCCAGGTCGGTGGACGCCATGAAAAACATCCGCTTGGCCGCCTCGCTCATGCTGGCCTGATGGCCGAACGACTTGCGGCGCATGACAAGACGCAGCCCCTCCTTGTTCATCTCGTCACGCACGTCAACTCCCTGATCCGCCCGCCATTCGCGCACCGTCCACTCCTTGTCCTCTTCAAAGCCCTTGCAATGGGGTTCCTTGACAATAAAGAAAAATTTCTCCTCTTCCGCGTCATTTGTGCCGCCCTCATGAAAATCCGCCATGCCGACCGGGTAGTACCGGCAGGCCGAGGGACGGTCCGGGTATACGGTGCAGCCTTCAGGCGTTACAAAGGGACAGCCGCCGGTGTCCTCGCGCAGCTTTATCTGCACACCGGGCATATCGGTTTTTTCCAGGTAGGTCGGCTGGGTATACTCGGTAATAAACTCATGGGCCGGAATCCCGAGGCTTTTGCGCAAGATAAGGATGTCGTAGGGGGTCAGGACAATCTTGATATTGTGACAGCAGGCCGTGAAACAGGAAACGCCCGGATGACATTCAAATTTCAGATGACTGTCCAGGGTCAGTTTGGTGGGGAGTATATTTGATGGATTTTTATCTGTTTCGGCAAAGATTTTTTTTTCTTTGCCGCTGAGTGATTCCTCTGGCATACCGTTTCCTCGTACCGTTCAGGTTATTCAGATCAATAAATGATGTGATGCGTTCGCAAAAACTTGCAAACACCAGCCAAACACAACGATAATTCACACGTTGCAACGCTGATCCGCGGATTCGCAACTTTTTTGCGCATCCGGCATAAAATGCTGAGACTGAACAGTACATATTATCATCAATCCCTGTTCTGTCAAATGAAAGTACGCCGGTGCCCGGTGCAAGACAACCGGACATTTCCCACTGTACCAGAGGGCAAGCAGCCGTATCGGCGTCTTGTCCCGAAATATGGGGAAACTGGTGAGAGAGCTTGAATTTGTACCGGAAAAAATGATATATAAAACCTGGAAAAGGATTTCTCTGCCGTGCTCAGACCGGGAATCAGCAATGTCTTTCGCTCCAAAGGGGCGGGGACAAAACCTGGCTGCACAAGAAATGTTTCCAGCCAGAGACTCATATTTTCCGGCGCAAAAAAAAATTATTTCACCGAGGAAAACCATGTTGCGAAATGCCCTGATTGTGCTCATACTCGCCATTCCATTCTACGGTTGCACTACAGATTCCGAAGCCGACCAAAGAGGAGAAATCGTTAAAATCGTGATCGCAAGCAACCCGCCCGGCGCGACGATCCTGATGAAAGGCGCTCCTATCGGGAAAACGCCGATGCAGCTTTCTGTTCGCCAGGCAACTTCTGTCAACCTTGAACTCCAGGGGTATAAAAAACAGCAACTCCTTGTCGATCCGACAGGTCCCCTCAACCTGGTGGTTAACCTTGTCCCCCTGCCTATTACCGCCACGCCAGATAAAGAAAAAAAACCGACATCGGCCCAGCCGGAAAAAACCTTCACCTCTCTCAAGCAGAGTTATCGAAGCGGAGAGATAGACAAGGTCGAATACTCCCGCCAGGTCACAAAACTGAAGCATAAAATGAGAGCAGAGCTTAACAGCCTGAAGGAAGCATACAGGCGAGGTGATATTGACAAGGTCGAATACCGCCGACGCGCCCAGAAAATAAAGCACCGCTACAAAGGCTGATTGATTCTGGTCAGGCCCGGTCATCAAGCGTTCAACCGGTTCGGAGAAAGAGCAAAAAACTCCATCTGCTCCCGCTTCAGGGCAATGTGGATACCGGGTTCAATGTGTGGCAGGCACACAGAAAGAAAATCACACTTTTCACTTGAAAATACGGTTCACCAGTGTAAAGTCAGAATCTTGTGCTTCCTTATGCCCAACGGCAACTGTGTAACACTCACTATGCACAACTCCAAACTTATGAAAAGAATATCATTCACTTCCATAGATTTTACCAAGGTGGACACCCTGGTATACCATCTTCCCGACGGTCCGGCCCTGTCCGTTGAAATGGACGGGCTGGTCGACATTATTGATTTTGACCTGGAAATGGGACATGTCTGCGCCACCTCAGAGATTGACGGGGTTGTGCACTTTTTTCCCCGGGGGAATGCCTGATTCTTCAACATCCCATCTCCACCTCCCGACAGAAGTCAATGCTGCCGGACACGCCATGACCGGCAGCCGGCACCCCCGCCCTCTTCCTGTCGACCCGCGAACAGACAGTCACGTTCATACCCACCTGTGCAACCATGCCTCCGGAACAATGGAGGAATATATACGGGCTGCCGTGGCACGGGGCCTTGACACTATCATTTTTCTGGAACATCTTGAGGCGGGCATCGATTACGGCGAGCGGACCTGGCTCACCCGGAATGATTTTAACCGCTATTTCAGCGAAGGAGAACGGCTGCGGGAGAAGTACCGGCAAAAAATCAAGGTCCGGCTCGGGGTGGAAATCGGCTATAACCCGTCAGCGGTTGAACTCCTGCGGACGAAACTGGCAGCGTATCCGTTTGAGTTTCGCGGCCTGTCCTATCACTTCTTTCATGACGGATCACACCACTTCAACATGGTCAGCCGCCGCCGGTCCAATATCGACGCCCTGGTCGCCTGTGGCGCGGACAGGGTCGTCACCGCGTACTTCGCAGGACTGATTGAAGCGCTGCAGACATTCGACGTTCAGGTTCTCTGTCACCTTGACGCGGTTTTACGCCACTACCCCGAACTCAGTTTTACCCGGTCGCACCGGGTTCAGATCGACCGCCTGCTGCAGCTGCTCAAGAAAAAAGGGATATCTCTTGAGGTCAACACCTCTGGATTCGGGCTGCGGAACGAACCCTACCCGGCCCGGGCCATCCTGAAACGGGCCATGGAACTGGGTATCGTGCTGACGGCGGGCTCGGACGCCCACCGGCCGGAGCAGGTTGCCAGGTATTTTGACCGGCTGCCCGCCTACCTGTCCGACCTGTCCGCCTGTGAGCGCTTGCACCGTTGAGCCCGAAAAAAACGAAGGTGGGACATCCCGTGGGTGACGTCCGCCTGACCATCCGGTCAGGCGGACAGGCAGTGACGGAAACGGCTTAACAGACTACAGGAGCCAGTCCGCTCCAAGCCGCCGGATAACGTTGAAACCACCGCTCAGCACCAGGGTATTTTTCAGGCCCACATGATCCAGGAAGACCTGGACCTCGAAGGACCGGGTCCCGGCGTCGCAGAGGATGACCAGGGTCTTGTCGGCCGGCAGTTCCCTGTAGCGCTCCCTGATTTCACTGTAGGGTATGGCGAGCCAGTGGTCGGCCCCGAATTTTTCCACATAGGGGGTTGCTTCCCGGGCGTGCCTGATGTCCAGGGCAAGCCAGTCCGGTTCATTCGCGAAATCTTCCATCCAGGCATAGAAGCGGTCCATTTCAACCTTGCGAAGCAGATCAGCGCAGAGATTATCTGCCACGTACGCGGCAGCGTTAATTGCGTCAATGGCAGCGGAAAAAGGTGGTGAATAGGCCATCTCAACGGTCATGAAATCCTCGATGGTCGCGCCTTTGGCAATGAGGGCTGCGGCCGTATCGATCCGGACAGAAACGGCATCATTCATCATGCCGAATCCCTGCAGGCCGAGCACCCTCCTTGTTTTCCGATCAAAGACCAGTTGAAAGACGGCAATGGCCTCGCCCGGGAAGAAATGGGCCCGGTCAGCAGGGGCGGTCAGGGCGTAATCCGCGGCAAATCCCTCGGCCACGGCGGTCTCGTAACTGATCCCGGTGGCGCCGATACACCGGTCAAAGGCCTTCATGACAAAGCTGCCCACCACGCCAGGGAATACTGAAACTCCCCCCGCGATATTATCGGCCGCAATTCTGCCCTGGCGGTTGGCCACTGAACCAAACGGAGCAAAGGTCTCCCTGCCCGTGACCAGGTGCGGACTGGCGACGCAGTCACCGGCCGCGTAGATATCCGGATCGGTGGTCTGCATCCTGCGGTTGACGACAATGCCGCCCCAGGGCGCCACGTCAAGGCCTGCTTCCCGGGCCAGTTCACTGCGGGGCCGGACACCGACCGCCATGATGACGATGTCGGCCGGAATTTCCCGTTTACCGGTCCTGACCGCCGTGACCCGACCGTCACTGTCACCGACGATCTCGGTGGCGGATTCACCGGTCAGCACCCGGACATTTTTCTCCTCCAGGTGTTTCTTCAACATATCGGCAAAGGCGCGGTCAACAATGCGGGGCAGCAGTTGCTCCATGTACTCGACCAGGGTGGTTTCCACACCCCAGAGATCAGCAAAGGCCTCGGCCATCTCAATCCCGATAGCGCCGCCGCCGACCACCACGGCCGTGCCCACCTTGCCCCTGGCGATCCTGTCCTTTATCTCGATGGCCCGGTGCAGGTTGGAGATGGAAAAGACGCCGTCAAGATCCACCCCGGGAACGGGCAGGCGCACCGGCTGCGAACCAGTGGCCAGAAGCAGTGTATCGTAGGCAAGGGTTTTTTCCTCTCCCGAGTCGAGATCACGCACCAGCAGGGTCTTCTCCTGCCGGTCAATGCGCAGCCCCCTGGTCCGGGTCAATACCCGAACCCCCTTGGCTGACTGAAAAAAGTTCTCGTCCCGAACCATATGAAAACTGGTGGAGCGTAGCTCTTTTTCGTCCGAGACATCACCGCAGACATAGTAGGGAATACCGCAGCCGCCGTACGAGATGAGACTGTCCTGGTCTATGACGGTCACGTCCCAACCGGGCTGCAACCGTTTCAGGCGGCAGGCTGCCTTGGGCCCGGCCGCCACCCCTCCGACAATAAGTATCTTCCTGCTCATGGTTCCTCCTGTATATAAAATTGGTTAGAAATTTCGAACTGATAACCCTAAAATCTGAATCCGTCGGATTCAGGACTTTTTGCGAATCCGTCAATTTTGACGAACTCGTAAAAAGTCGAAAATCCTGGCTGAGCACTACGATAATTCAACCAGTTACAACGCTGAACCGTCGGTTTCGTGACTTTTTACGAAACCGACAATTTTATCTCGTTCGGTTCCCCCGGTACATCCGGATATGCATCTTCTCGAATGTCACCAGTCCCTCGTCCAGGACAGGGTCAACAATTTCCAGAAACTGTTCCAGCATTTCGCGGGTATCGACCATCTCGATGATAACCGGCAGGTCCTCGGACAACCTGAGAATGGATGAGGTCCTGATCCGGCTGTTGGCCCCGTATCCCATCATGCCCCTGACTACGGTCGCGCCGGCAATACCGTACTCCCTGGCCTTGACCACGATCCATTCGTAGAGGGGACGGCCCTCATGGCGGTCGCTTTCACCAATGATGATGCGCAGCAGGTATCCTTCCCGTGGTAACTCCATAACTGTTATCTCCAGACGGCAGCGGCCAGCAGGCGGCCCAGCCAGACCATGAACACGCCTGTCACTACCTGCCCGCCGGAATACAGGGCCGCGATATCCATCCGGCCGCTGCGAATAAGGGTCAGGGTTTCATTGCCAAAGGTGGAAAAGGTCGTAAAGGATCCGAGCAGGCCGATCAAAAGAAAGGCGCGGGTTTCAACCGAGAAAAAAGAACGGGTCTCGACCAGGAACATGAGCAGACCGATCACAAAACAGCCGGACAGATTAACCGCCACGGTCCCGTAGGGGATAAAAACAGAGCCGGACCGGTCCTGGACCCAGCCGCTGACCAGGTAACGTAAAACCGCTCCGACAAATCCTCCCAGTCCGATGGTGCACAATCTGATAACGACATCCATGGTCCGGGGCCTACTCTGCTTCGGCGTCCGGGGCGCCCTGCCGTCGAAGATTCTCCACCATGTCCCTGATGCCATCCAGGTCAGGATCCGGCTCTCCGGTGGTCCCGGTTATCGCTACCCTGATCATCTGCCCAGCGTATGAGGCCGGCACGGGTCCGCCAGCGAGCGCCCCGGTCACCGGAACCTCCACCAGGTAATTCAGCATATCACCAGGCCCCACGGTCCCGCTGACTGTTATCTCGGCCCCGGAAACCGCAAGCTTGAGGGGCGCGCAGCGCACCTGACCGTCTTTCCCCGCGCAACGCAGCTCCCGGTCAACCGGCACCAGCTTTTTTTTCCCGGCCAGGCCGGTCTCTTGTAAAATCCGGCGCAGAACCCCCTTGTGCGCAAGAGATACATCATCCAGATCAAAAACAAGCTCATAGGATGCCTCCCGGTCGCCCTCTTTTTTCAGAGGCCAGACCAAACGATCAAGACGGGCGCTCAAGGTTCCAGCGGGATACGCCAGCACTCCGAAAAGCGGGGAAACCTGAGCCAGCGCGACCCTGGCAAACGGTTCTTTCAGGGCAACAGCATCCAGCAGTTGCGTCCCGGCGGGATCCCGGACAGCCGGGACAGGCCCGGTCAGGTCAACTTCTGCCTCAAGGTTCACCTGGCCGCCATTGAGACCAAAGGTGAGGGCGCCTTTCAGCGTCCTGTCCCGACCAGACATATTCAGGGCGACATTGCGCGCCTCAACACCCTTGTAACGCGCCAGCTCATTTGCGTATTCCAGGGTCAACGGCTGAAGTTCGGTATCACTTCCCTCACGGCCGTCGATACCGCCGGTCAGGGTTATCCGGCCCGGACCAGCCAGCTCAAAGGCATCCGGCAGCAGACCAAAACCCCGCAGGAGCTTTGAAAGGTGAGAGGTCTCAATCTCGCCTTCCAGGTCAACGTCCAGGCGTTCAAAGGGCGCGGCCCAGTCAAAGACATGCAGCCTATCCAGGGTGATTGTCCCTGCCTGGGACGTGGAAAATTCCAGATCATGCAGAAACAGGCCGCGCGACCCAAACCAGAGTTGGTTCAGGGCCGCGCCGGTCCGGAAAAAGGTTTCCCTGTTGTCCGCGACCACAAGGTCACGGACAATAAATGAGGGCACCCCGGTATTACACGCCTGCTGCATCCGCAAACGTACCCGGCGGTCCTGGAGTATCCGGTTGTCCCGGACCAGAACAAAACCGCCGATTTCTCCGTTGAACTCACGGACCTCTGCCATTTCCGGACTCAGGTTCCCGGCCGCCTGCACCACCATGTCTCCGGCCAAGCTCACCGTGGCGGGGAGCCGGTCAAAGGCATGCAGAATCCCGGACAGGCTGTCCAGATTAACAGTCGTATCCGTGGTATAATATCCCCACGGGGATCCATTGGCCGGCTTTTCTCCGTTGATTACCAGAAAAATCTCTCCAAGCCAGGAGGAAAGCGCGACCTGCAGGCCGAAGGTGCCGGTATCGCCCCAGAGCAGGTCACGGGACAGCTCAGCGCTGCCCGTCAGGGTGAACTGATGCAGGGGCACAACCATCATCTTGCCATGGTTCAGGGTAAAACGGCTGATCTCGATATCCGATTCGATCTTGAGCATATCTTCATCCACTTCAGGCGTCCGCCCCTTCAGTGACAACTCCAGGACACCCGCGCCGTCCCACTCCAGTCTGAACAGGCGGCCGATCTCGGTAAAAGCCTTCTGGAAATCCACATTCGCGCTCAGGCTGAACGAATCAAAATCGCCCCGCCCTTCCACGTGCAGGAAGGGAGCATCAACCCTGAGGGCCGGGACCTGAAGAACCCGATCCTCTATTCCGCCGTTCACCAGCACCTTGACCGGAGAATCCCAGGCAAAAGCACGGCCGTCATATATGCCGCCCAACTCATCAATCCGGGCCCTCAGCTTAAGACGGCCCTGGTCCTCTTCCTGCTCCAGGTCAAAGTCAAAATCAAGCAGGCCTCTCTCGACAAAGACGGCATCGCGCAATTTGAACAGGTGGGGAAACTGGTCAAGGAGCACCGGCAGGTTGAGCACGCCGGATGCGGCAAGCTGCCGCCCCTCGTTGTTTACCTGCCCGGATCCGCGCAAAGTCAGGGGATCGCTGACCAGATCAAGCTCATCGACATTCCAGCCCCTGGACGACCATCTGCCATTACCGATCGTCAGGTTGATCTTCTGAAAAGTGGGCGTATCCTCACCCAGAAATCCGCCGCGGAGATTCATCCCGCTGAAATCCGCGACGCCGCGGAGCTGTACATCCGCCAGGCCCACCGTCTTCAGATGGAGATCAGCATTGAGGATTCCGTCACCAGCCGGCAGGGAGGTGTACGCGGCAAGGCTGGTCAGGTAATCATGCACGTCCAGTTCAATGGCGGTAATATCGAGCTCGGCAATCAGGGTATCCAGCCAGGAGCGGGACAGGGCCGGCAGATTCACCCTGCCCTTGACCCTGGCCGTACCCCGGCGCTGCCGGGGATGAAAATTCATTGTAAAATGAACCACGCCGCCCTGCAGATCCGCGTCAATATTGACCCCCCGGGCCGAGACCACTTCAGGCCCGGCTCCGGCCGCGGGCTTGACAACTCCATCCCGTACCTGCAGAACCACCATGATCCGGTTCCACCAGGGGGTGATGTCATTGTTCGTCGACTCTCCGGCGGCCGCGGGAGCACTGCTTCCTGCTCCAATACGGGCAAGTTCCACCACAGGTGCGTCAAAAACCAGCAATCCCAGGTTCATGGGTGCCAGGACAACCTGCAAAAGCCCCTGGGTTGTGGTCACTCCAGGAACGGTTACCCGGATCCCCGCGTCAGGGTTCCGGTAGACCACGTTCCGACAGAGTATGCCCTGCTGCCAGCCGACCAGCCACGACTCAACCGTTATGGTTCCGGGAATCCTGCCGTTGATACTGGAGAGAACGAAGCGAAGTCCGGTGGACGTGGAGAGCAGAAAGGGGGCCAGAGCCACCAACAGAACGAACGCGGTTATTGCGACAACGGCAACATACCTTTTTTTCTTAAACCTGGAAGCCATTCAATCGTATCTCATCACAGGGTTTATAACTGTGTGATTTCACCAGTAAAAAAAACTTGCAAGTGATCAGGGGCGCCTTGATTTTGGACAAGCAGTTCGGCGCAGCGTACTGATTGTTACGTAAGCCGGGCTGATCGTTCAAAAGCGAGGCGCCCTGTGACCGCTTACGATTGCGGTATTTTTCGAACCCCTGATTTGTTAATTTGCCCCGATTACAGTTGAATGTCAACCGCTTGCCATTGTGCGTCGCCGGGAAGAAACATAACCGCTGCCGCCTGCCGGGAACACGAGGGTGAACCTGCTGCCCAGGCCGACGGTGCTGGCCACCAGAATCCGGCCCTGGTGTTTATCAAGGATATTCCTGGCAATGGCGAGCCCCAGGCCGCTGCCCCTGTTTTTATCCGTGTAGAACGGCGTGAAGATCTGTTCCAGTTTCCCGGAGGGGATGCCAACGCCGGTATCGGCGATTTCAAGCTCAATGTCCTGCCCCGGTGACCTTCGGGTGGTCAGGGTAAGGGTTCCCCCTTCGGGCATGGCCTGAACCCCGTTGATGATCATATTGAGCAGTACCTGGTAGATCTGTTCCCGGTCAATAGCGATGTCCGGCAGGTCCGGATCAAGAACCAGCCGCAGCTCAATCTGCTTCTTGCTCAGCTCAGGCGCCATGAACCGGGTGACCCGTTCAGCCAGTTCGTTCAGGGAAGCGGATTCAAATTTCGGATCGCGGGGCCGGGCAAAATCGAGAAACTCCCTGACAATGGTATCAAGCCGGGTAGTCTCGTCAACTATGATCCGGGCCAGATGTTCATTGCCCGGAGCTACTTTGGCTATTCTCTTCTCCAGAATCTCGGCGGTTGAACGGACAATGCCCAAAGGGTTTTTGATCTCGTGGGAGACGGCCGCCACCATCTTGCCCAGGTTGGCGAGGCGTTCCGCCTCGTTCAGCTTGTCTTCCAGCTGCCTGCGTTCCGCGGCCCGGGCCTCGATGATCCGGTCAGCCCGCATAACGATGAAAAAAAGCACCGCGAACAGGATGCCCATGATCAGAAGCGACAGAAAGATAATCCGCCGCTGCAGCTCAACAATGGCCTGCATGTCGCCGGACAGATTCTTGACGACCTCGATCACCCCCATGATATT
>JAJRTB010000166.1 GCA_024278495.1 Deltaproteobacteria bacterium | reverse complement strand
GTCTTTTTTGTGCCGACCGGGGCAAGTTGTAAGATGCGGGGTCAAAAGCCCTCAATATCAAATGTCGCATAATATATATTATGTTAAATTATTACATTTCTTTCAATATCAAGCGGTTGGGTCGATGCTCACCGCGTGCAGCTCCAGGCGTTGTTCTCCCCTGAAGGTTGAGTGCTTGATGGTAAAGGTGAGCTGGACAGGTTTATCCCGCGTGTATTCTATCCTGTCTGCCAGGCCGAAACCGATACCGTTGAACAAGTGGCCGTTATGCCTGATTGAATATTTCAGATGGTTTCTCAGGGTATGGCTGCTTTCGATTTTCTGGTTTTCCAGGCAAAAAACAGGCTCCGGGTTCCCCTGCCCGAACGGCTCGAGATTGTGATACAGGCCGATAAAATGTTCATCAAAAATTTCGGCCGTTGTCGGCAGATAGTCGATAAGCCGTTCATTGTCAGGTTGTTCCGTTTTCCCGGTTGCGGCGACCACCCGGTCAAACGTTGCCGCAAAGCCGTTTAACTTGGATTTGTGCAGGGTCAGGCCGGCCGCCATGGCATGGCCGCCGAATTGAACCGTAGTTTCAGCGCATTGCTGCAACACTTCATACAGGTTGATACCCTTTATGGAGCGGCCAGAGCCCTTGAGCAACCCCTGGTCGCCTGCGACCTCATCGGTCAAAACGAAAACCGGCTTGCCGTATTTCTCTACACTCCTTGCAGCAATAATCCCTATGATTCCGAGATGATAATTGCCATAAGCAACAAAACCGGCCCGGCCCTCGTCCTCCTGCCGCGCGCATTGATCCATGACCAAGCCCAGGGCCTCGGTCTCCATTTGCCGCCGCTCCTGGTTGATCAGTTCGAGCCGGCCGGCAAGTTGCCGCGCCTTGGCAGGTTCGGAGCAGGTCAAGAGCTCAAGGGCCAGCCCCGGTTTGCCGAGGCGGCCGGCGGCATTCAGGCGCGGGGCCAGTCGATAGGAAATATCCTCGGCAGTGATCCTGCCCTCCATGGTCCGGGCCCTCTCGCTCAAAGCCCTGATGCCGGGACTTGAGCGTTCCGTCAAGACCTCAAGCCCGGCCCTGACCAGGATACGGTTGAGTCCGAGCAAGGGCACGACGTCGGCAACCGTGCCCAGGGCGACAAAATCGAGAAATTGCCTGAGATTGGGTGCTGTTTCTTTGTTCCAGACGCCCTGCTCCACCAGGCGGCTGCGGACCCCCATGGCCAGGTAAAAGGCCACCCCCACGCCGGCCAGTTCCGGAAAGGGAAAGGAACAATCCTCTTGTTTCGGGTTTAAGATTGCGTCGGCCGGCGGCAGGGAAGCAGGCGGCTCGTGGTGGTCCGTGACAATGACGCGAAACCCCTTCTCCCTGGCAAATGCGACCTCCTCGACTGCGGTGATTCCGCAATCAACGGTGATGAGCAAGGCCGGGCCGCCGCCTCCGGGCGCCAGCCTGGCGATTGACTGCTTATTGATGCCATAGCCTTCTGTCAGCCGGTCCGGCAGATGACAGACGGCCCGGATCGACAGGGACCGGAAAAACCGGGCCAGCAAGGCGGTGCTGCTGATGCCGTCCAGGTCGTAATCGCCATGAATGACCACCGGCCACTTTTCATGAAACGCCGTGATTACCAGGGAGACAGCCTTGTCCATGTCTTTCAGCAAAAAAGGCGACGGCAGGTCGCCGAGGCTGGGATAGAGGAAGGTCGTGGCGGCCCGGGCCGTGGTCATCCCCCGCCGGCACAACAGCACGGCCAGGACATACGGAACATCAAGTTCCGCGGCCAGGCGCCGGCACAGATCATGATCAATGGCGCCGTTTCGGTAACGGATCTGTTTGTTATTATGATTTTTTTCAGGTGTCACCGGTTCCGGCCCACAACTTGTTGACAATTTTATAATACCTGGATCCGTGACGGCTTGCGGTGATATCCCATGCAATATCTGGAATTTATTGCATTATCTCAGAATAAACGCATTTTCCGGTCTTCACCGCACCGCCCTGCCGGGCGCTTTTTACGCGTCTTCTAAAAACCGGTCGGCATGGTCCATGATAATGCCGACATCTTCACGGTCGTACCAATTCATTGCCGGATTCGCCCTGAACCAGGTCAACTGCCGCTTGGCATAGCGCCTGGTATCACGGACGAGCAGGCGGATGGTCTCCTCCCTATCCCATTCCCCGGCAAGATATTTGTTGACATGGCGGTAGCCGATGGCCTGCATGGCAGGCAAGTCCGGACTATAGCCCATATCCAGCAGTTTTTCCACCTCCCGGACAAAACCCTGCGCCATCATCTGACCGGTCCGTTGCTCGATTCGCTCATACAGCGAATCGCGTTCGCAGCTCAGGCCCAGCAGCAGAAGCCTTGAAAACTGAACCCGCCGGGCCGGCGGCCGGCGCAAGTGGACCGACCAGGGAATCCCGGTGCCGTAGAAAATCTCCAGGGCCCGCGTCAGGCGCCGGCCGTCATTGACATGCAGCCTGGCGGCGGTTTCCGGGTCGACGGCCTGCAGTTCCCGGTACAGGGACTCTCCTCCCTCCAGCCGCAAGCGCCGGTTAAGCCGGCTGCGGATCGCTTCATCGCTGAAAGCGGCCTCAAACAAGCCTTCCGTCAGGGCCTTCAGATAGAGCCCGGTGCCGCCGGACAACAGGGGAATGTTGCCGCGGCTCACGATGGTGTTGATGGCCCGCAGGGCATCTTCGACGAACCTGGCCGCATCGTACTGTTCCCCCGGATCGACAATATCAATGAGATGATGGGGCGCCCTGCCCCTCTCTGCCAGGCTCGGCTTGGCAGTGCCGATGTCCATGTGGCGGTACACCTGCATGGAATCAACGCTGATGATCTCACAGCCGAACCGCCTGGCCATGGCCAGGGACAGCTCGGTCTTGCCGATGGCCGTCGGCCCGACCAGGACCAGGACCGGCGCCGTGATCACCTGTTGTTTTTCAGCAGTCATGGGAGATTCAATCAAAGGACAGCAACGGCGCCAGTCGCGACGCGAGGTGCGGGCCGATACCCGGCACGGCGATCAACATTTTTTTGCCGCGAAACGGACCATGCCGGTGCCGAAAGGCGGCAATCCTGCCGGCGAGATGCGGCCCGATGC
>JAJRTB010000165.1 GCA_024278495.1 Deltaproteobacteria bacterium | reverse complement strand
GCTCCCGTCCAGACCGTCAAAGTTGGCGCAGACCCGGATCGCGATCCGGTAACGGGACAGCATTCGCTCGGCAAGATCGGCAGCGTCCGGCATCTTTCCGGCCAACCGGACCAGGAGAAAGTTGGCTCTGCCGGGAAAGACCTCGAGGCCGAGGTCAGAAAATGCCGCCTCGAGCTCAGCCCTTCTCTCCCGGACAAAGGCGCGGCTTGCCTTTCCATAGTCGGCGTCCCCGACGATGGCCGCCCCCACCTCGGAGGCCAGGGTGTTGACAGACCAGGGCAGGACGCGCTGCCGGATGCGGGCAACTGTGTTCCGGGCGGCAGCGACGAAACCGAGACGCAACCCTGGAATGGCATAGAATTTGGTCAGGGAACGGAAGACCAGCAGGTTGGCAGCCATGTCGCGGCTGATGAGTTCACTGTCATGACCGATGAACTCGTAAAACGACTCATCGACCGCGAAAAAGACTTCCGGTCGCGCGCCAGCCAATTCCAGCAGCTCCGGAGCATCGAAGGAGACACCGGTTGGATTGTTCGGCCGGGCCAGAAAGACCAGGTCTCCCGGCTGCAGCACACGATCAAGTTTTTCAAGGTCAAGCCGGAACTGCTCTTTTTCCGACAAAAGCACGGTCCTGACCGCCAGTCCCGCGCGCTCGGCGGCCAGCCGGTAATCCAGATATGCCGGCACCGGAATCACCGCGCGCCGGGCTCCGAGGGCGCCCGGCAGGACATGGATGATCTCGGTGGATCCGTTGGCCACCACCAGCTGCTCCACGTCGATATTGAGCACTGCGGCCAGGACGGCGACCAGGACGGAGCTGCGCGAATCCGGGTAGTGGACCAGTTTTTCCACGTTGCGGCTGATGATCCCGCGCAAGGCTTCCGGGGGCCCCACGGGATTGATGCTGGCACTGAAATCGAGGATTTCTTCTGGCCGGCAGCCTGCCCTTGCCGCCAGGGCAGCCAGGTTGCCGCCGTGTCTGTCCGGATTGACCATTGTGCTGTTTCCTCTCATTGCTCCAAAAACACCGGACCGGACAAAAAAAAGACCCCGGACCGATTACACCGATCCGGGGTCCCTGGTTTTCCCACAGATTTTTCCCGCAACAGACCCGCCCTGGTCCACGCACGGGCCGGTCACAGATGCTTTTCAGGCAGGTCTTCTGACTTCCCCCGCCACCAGGCGGCCTTCCCGCCCGAAAAGGACAGTGGCACACGCGGCCAGGTGGTTTTTCCCTTGTTCAGGGAATGGAGGTTACAGCGGCGGGCCCGTCCCCGACTTGCACGGGGTTCCCTTTTCATCCACGCGGTGGAACCTGAGAGCCATCTTCCGCTTATGTACCGAAAGAATGTAAACCCGTCAATCAATTTCGCCCTGCCCCGCTTCCTGGTACCCGGCGGCCATACCGGAAAGAATCCAACCGTCATATGTTCATCGACGGTGATCAGGGCGGAATGCTATTTTTCTATGCCGATCCGGGCCTTCACACCATCTTTGTAATAGTGTTTCACCGCCTTCATCTCTGTGACCAGATCCGCCTTCTCCATTATTTCCGGAGGTGCGTGTCTCCCGGTAAGGACAAGTTCCGTTCCTTCCGATCTGCTGTCGATCAGCTCAACGAGTTCCCCGGCCGTGAAAAGATTATAATACAGAGCAATATTGGCCTCATCCAGGATCACCAGTTGATATGCTCCTGATACGAGGACACCTTTTATCTTTTCCAGCCCCCTGCGTGCAGCTTCAACGTCTGATCCGGAAGGGGCTCCATAGATAAAGCGACCCAGCCCGAACTGCTCAACGGTGATCAGGTCATCAAATCGTTCCAGGGCGTTGTGTTCACTGTAGCGCCCTCCCTTGACAAACTGGGCAATGAACACCTTGTGTCCGGCGCCTGCAGCCCGTATCGCCAGGCCCAACGCGGCGGTTGTTTTCCCTTTTCCCTCCCCTGTATAAACATGCACATACCCTTTCATGTCATTTTCGCGGCAATGGCACTCTTTCGACATAAGTAATCAGGGGCGCCGCATCTTCGCACGGTCGCGACTGCACGAATCTGCGGAGCCCCTGACCACTTATAAATTTTTGTCAGGTAAAATCGTATAGTTACAAACCATGTGACGAGTTACGTCTCGCTGGGCCGCTTTGCCATCAAGCTCGGCCTGGTGGATCCTGATTTTTGAAATCCTTCACAGAAGCTTGCCGGCCTCCATATGCAGGACCAGATCGAGCATGCGGTTTGAATAGCCCCACTCGTTATCGTACCAGGACATGATCTTGACCGTGGTCCCCATAACCCGGGTGCAGAGCCCGTCCACAATGGAAGAGTGGGGGTCGCCCTGGAAGTCGATGGAGACCAGCGGTTCCTCGGTGTAGCGCAGGTAGCGGTTTGCGGCCGTGCGCAGGGCATCGTTGACCTCGGGCACGGTGGTCTCGGTCTCCACCTCCATAACCACGTCCACCAGGGAGACGTTGGGGGTGGGCACCCGCACGGCCAACCCGTCGAACTTGTTTTTCAGCTCCGGGATAACCAGGGCAACGGCCGCGGCCGCGCCGGTCCTGGTGGGGATCATGGACAGGGCCGCGGCCCGGGCCCGCCGCAGGTCCGTATGCGGAAAATCAAGCAGACGCTGGTCCCCGGTATAGGCGTGAATGGTGGTCATCAGCCCCTTTTTGATGCCGAACCGGTCCTGGATCACCCGCGCCACCGGCGCCAGACAGTTGGTGGTACAGGAGGCATTGGACACGACCTGGTGACTGACCGGGTCATACTCGTCCTCGTTCACACCCATGACAATGGTCTTGACATCGCCCCTGGCCGGGGCCGAGATAATGACCCGGGCCGCGCCCGCGTCTATATGGGCGGCAGCGCTCTGGGCGTCACGGAAGAGGCCGGTGCACTCCAGGACGTATTCGGCTCCGAACTCGCCCCAGGGGATGTCACCGGGCTGCCGGTGCCGGGTGACCGGAATGGTCGCGGCATTGACCACCAGGCTGTTTTCTTCGGCCCGGACCTCGCCGTCCAGGGCGCCCATGACCGAGTCATATTTGAGCAGGTGGGCCATGGTCGCCACGTCGGTCAGGTCGTTGACCGCGACCACCTCAATATCGCGGAACACCGGATCCCTGCCGATGGCCCGGAAAATGTTCCTGCCGATCCTGCCAAAGCCATTGATGCCGATTCGTACCGTCATAACCGTACCTCCTTGATATACTCCGGGCAAGACGCACCCCGAAATTTCCGTCCATCAGGCCGAACCTGTCCCGGTCCCGGCCGCGGCCTCGCAGGCCAGTTCTACGGCCTGATCATACAGCCTGAAATACTCCTGCTTCACCTTGCTCCAGACATGGCGCTCCCGGATACGGCGATAGGCCTGTTTCTGCATCGCGCGAAGAGCTGCCGGATCATTTCGATACAGTTCCAGGGCCCGGCCGACCGCCTCGCCCAGGGCCTCGGCCGTATGCTCGGCGTAGGCAAAGCCGGTCTCCCCGTCCTTCACCTTGACCAGGCCGCCCACGTGATGGACAACAGGCAGGTTGCCCATGAGCTGGGCAATGTAATCGGTGAGGCCGCACGGCTCGTACAGGGAGGGAATCAGAAAAAAATCGCCGGCCGCGTACACCTTCAGGGCCAGGGCCTGGTCATAGCCTTTCAAAAAACAGACCCGGCCGGAAAAATCCGGGTTCCCGGCCAGACCGGTCAGCCTGATCTCCAGCTCCGGGTTGCCGCTGCCCATCACCAGGAGCTGAAATTCGTCATCCTTGCGCAACAGCTCATCAAAGCAGCCGATCAAAAGGTCAACCCCCTTCTGGCCGGTCAAGCGGCCGATAAAGGTGAAAAGTGGCTGGTCCGGCCGGAAAGCCAGACGACCGAACTGGGTGACCGCGGTCCGTTTCCTTCGGCAGCCAAGGGCCCTGAGCAGGGTTTCCTTGCAGACCCGTTTGCCGCGCAGCCTGCCGCGGGCCAGGTCAAAGGCGGCGGGCAGGCCGGTCTTCGGGCCTCTGGTCGCGTCATAATCCGCCGGATTGATGCCGTTGGTTACCCCGGCGAGGACCACCCCGCGCCGCCGCAGGTGGTGGCCCAGCCAGCCGGTCCGGGCGTCATCCGGGGTTTCCTGCAGCTCCCGGGCGTACTGCTCGCTGACCGTGTTCAGTATGGCGTAGCCGGACGCGGCCAGAAAGGGGTCAAAAGATCCGTTC
>JAJRTB010000164.1 GCA_024278495.1 Deltaproteobacteria bacterium | reverse complement strand
GCTGGAAAAGGAAGCCTACCGGATCTGCGCCGGGATCATTGATACACTGAAACTGCCCATGCAGCTCATTCAGGTGGAGCGATTTTTCAACGGTTCCAAGATTATCTTCTATTTCACCGCCGAGAACCGGGTCGATTTCCGGGAGCTGGTCAAAAAACTGGTCCAGGAATTCCGCACCCGGGTGGAGATGCGTCAGATCGGGGTACGCCACGAGACCCAGTTGATCGGCGGCATCGGGGCCTGCGGGCGGGAGCTGTGCTGCAGCTCCTTTCTCAAGAAATTTGACTCGGTTTCCATCAAGATGGCCAAGGCCCAGGATCTGCCGCTCAACCCGGCCAAGATTTCCGGCCTGTGCAACCGGTTGCTCTGCTGCCTGACCTATGAATATGACTCGTACCGGACCATCAAGCGGGACATGCCCCGGGTCGGCAAGCTGATCGAATATGAGGGCGTCACCTACAAGGTCCAGCGCCTGGCCGCCCTGCAGGGAACCCTGCTGGCAATAAATCAGGACGGCGAGGAGAGAGTTCTGACCGAAGAACAGTGGCGGGCGGCCAAACCGGTCAATCCCTCTCCTGCCAAGGGGCGAAAAAACAAAAAATAACGCCGGGTTCCGATCCGGCCGGAAGGTCCAGGCAATACCATGAACACCTATATTACTACCCCGATCTATTACGTGAACGCGCTCCCGCACCTGGGACACGCCTATACCACCATCGTCACCGACACCTACAGCCGCTTCCGGCGACTCTGCGGCCATGATGTCCGCTTCCAGACCGGCACGGATGAGCACGGTGAAAAGATCGCCCAGGCCGCCGAGGCCGAAGGAGTTTCGCCCAAGGAATATGCCGACCGGATAAGCCGGGCCTTCCGGGAGGCCTGGCCGCCCCTGGCGGTGACGCCGGATAACTTTATCCGCACCACCGACCCGGAACATATCAAAACAGTCCAGGCCATCCTGACCAGGGTCCATGACCAGGGCGACATCTATTTCAGCGAGTATGCGGGTCTGTACTGCCGGGGCTGCGAACGCTTCCTGACCGAGAAGGAACTGGTGGACGGCAACTGTCCCGACCACCAGAAACCGCCCACCGAAATCGCCGAGCAGAACTATTTCTTCCGTATGTCCAGCTACCAGGACTGGCTTGTCGATCACATCAAGACGAACCCGGAATTCATCACGCCGGAGCGCTACCGCAACGAGGTACTCTCTTTCCTGAGCGAACCCCTTGAAGACCTCTGCATCTCCCGGCCCACCTCGCGGCTGACCTGGGGCATCCCCCTGCCCTTTGACGACAACTTCGTCACCTATGTCTGGTTCGACGCCCTGATCAACTACCTGACCGGCATCGGCTATCCGGACGGGCCGGATTTCGAACGCTACTGGTCCGTGGCCGAGCACGTCATTGCCAAGGACATTTTAAAACCCCATGCCATCTACTGGCCGACCATGCTCAAGGCCATGGGGGTTGAGCCGTACAAACGGCTCCATGTGCACGGCTACTGGAACGTGGACGAGACCAAGATGTCCAAGTCCATCGGCAACGTGATCCGGCCCGGCGATCTGATCGAGCAGTTCGGAGCGGACACGGTCCGCTATTTTGTTCTGCGGGAGATGAGTTTCGGCCTGGATGCCTCCTTTTCCGGTGACGCCATTATCGAGCGGCAGAACTCGGATCTGGCCAATGACCTGGGCAATCTGTTCTCCCGCTCCCTGGCCATGATCAAGAAATACGGCAACGGTGAGATCCCGGAGCCGTCAGACAATGAACAGACCGAGGCTGACCAGGAAATCATAGAGGCCCTTGCGCAGATGGTTGATCTGTACCGGAGTCATATGGACGATTTTCTCTTTAACCGGGCCTTGCGTGAGGTATGGAAGGTGATCGGCCTGCTCAACCGCTACATCGTCACCAACGCGCCCTGGGAACTGGCAAAGAAGGATGACAAAAAAGAGCGGCTGATGACGGTACTCTACAATCTGGCCGAGGCCCTGCGCGTCATCACCCTGGTCCTGCGGCCGGTCATGCCCACCGCCGCCGCCAGGATGGCCGAGGCCCTGGGCCTGGCCGCCGAACTGGAGCGGGCCACCCTGGAAACAGCGGCCCGCTGGGGTCTGACCCGGCCCGGCACCATGATCGGTACCGGAGCGCAGCTCTTTCCCAGACTTGACAAAAAGAAACTCCGGTCCCAAAGTCAAGAAAAGGGGAAACAGGCCCGGCAGAGCACCAGGAAGGAAACAGCAAAAACGGTTGAGACGGAAGGGCTGATCACCTTTGACCAGTTTGGCAAAATGGAGCTTCTGGTCGGCCGGATTACGGCCGCGGAAAAGATCGCCAAGGCCGACAAGCTGCTCAAGCTGACCGTTGCCGTCCCGGAGGAGCGAACCATTGTGGCCGGGCTGGCCAAGCACTACAGTCCCGGGGAACTGGTGGATCGGCTGGTGCTGATCGTGGCCAACCTCAAACCGGCAAAGCTGATGGGGGTTGAGTCCCGGGGCATGGTTCTTGCCGCCAGGGAGACGGACGCCGACGGCAATGAACGGCTGGTTCTGGCAACGGTTTCAGACAATGTGGCGCCGGGCAGCCGGGTCGCCTGACAGGAGAGTGCACAATGTTTGTCCTGAGTAATTTTCTGCTGGCCCTGGCCAAACTTATCGACTTTGCCCTGGGCGCCTATATCTGGATCGTCATTGCCCGGGCCGTCATCTCCTGGGTCAATGCCGACCCCTACAATCCCATTGTCCGCTTCCTGGTCCAGGTGACCGATCCGCTGCTGTCGCGCATCCGTCGTATGCTGCCGATCATGGGCGGTATCGATCTGAGCCCCATGGTCCTGATCCTCGGGATAATCTTTCTCCAGAGCTTTCTGGTGCCTACCCTGCAGCAGATAGCCCTGGGCCTGCGCTGAAGTACAGCGGTACCCGGGAAACATGTCGTATCTCCGGCAACTCGCGGACGGATCGCTCCTGCTCTCGCTCCATGTGCAGCCCCGGGCCCGCAAGAACGAAATAACCGGTATCCATGACAAGGCGATCAAACTGCGTCTGACCGCCCCCCCGGTCGACGGCCGGGCCAACAAGGCGGTCAGGGCCTTCATTGCCGAAAAACTCGGGATCCCCAGGGCCTCGGTCATGATCAAAAGCGGAAATAAAAGCAGAGAGAAACAGATCCTGCTCCACGACTGCGACGAAACAGCCGTCCGCGACACCATCGAGAGCTGGTTCCATCCCCAGGGGACAGAGGAAAAGCCATGAACAGACCACCCGCATCAACAGGCGAGCTCCTGAACAGAAGCTGGGTCGAATTCAAGGAGCGGGCCCTGACCATTATCGCGGTTATCCTGCTCACCACGGCTCTGCTGAGCACCATTCTCCTGATTATCGGCCTTATGACCGCGTTCAGCGTGCCACTCCTGGGCCACGTTTTCAGCGATCAGGCGGCCATCTTGGGCGCGGCCTGCCTGCTCGCCGTCATGATCCCGATTCTGCTTACCGGAGTGATCTGGTCCCAGGGCGCTCTCCTGGCCGTTGTTGTCAGGAAAGAGCTCGGCATTATCGAAGCGTTTAAGGCCGGCTGGGACTACCTCTGGCCGCTGACGTGGGTCATGACCATTATCTCGGGTATTCTTC